>NZ_CALKQY010000025.1:0-114343 GCF_937990675.1 Hoylesella shahii
ATGAAATTATGTGCATGAGGGGGAAGGACTTACAACTGGGTTTTAGGACTGACCCGGCAAAACCCTTTGCAGGGGAGCTTACACCATTTGGTACTACCCTAAAAAGTGTGTAAGCCCATTGTTTGTCTTATCTTTGTATTCCCTATAAAAAAGTAATAATCAAATGAAGCTTACACACTTTTTAGGGCAGTACCTAATGGCTTAAAAACACAGAAACCAACAAGCACGCACTGGTAATACATAAGCCCTTACTAACATACCTAAACAAAAAGTAGGCCACCAAGAATTGGCGACCTACCGAACTCGACTTGCGCTTAAAACGAAGTTGATTTATTTCTCAACCCCCTACTGAGGTTTATCTGAAGTGCCTTAAGAAACAAAAACTAAGATAAGGACTAAAGCTTCGTAACAAACACAAATGCATCCGAAAAAAGCTTTTCTATCTCGTTGGGCGCTTGATTAAACAACCCAAAGATAGAACTGCCACTTCCCGACATCTGTGCATACAACGCTCCTTGCGCATATAGCGAACGCTTAATATCAGCTAATTGAGGATAAACAGCAAAAACAGTTTGCTCAAAATCATTGGTTAGCTGCTCTTTCCATGTGCCTATTGGCTGCCTTACAATATCTCGACAACATTTAAGAGGTCGTTTGGGTGCAATGTTTTTAAAAGCGTCTGCAGTTGAAACAGCCACTGGAGGCTTAACAATTGCTAGGTAATACCCATTGAGATTGTGTTGAGGAGTATCAACCGGCGCAAGAATTTCACCTTTACCAGTAGCAAACGAGGGTTCGGCTGTGATAAAAAAAGCACAATCAGCACCCAACTGCGCAGCATAACGTTCCATTTCGGCATTGCCAATGTTTAACCTAAAACGTTCGTCGAGCAATCTTATCATAAACGCAGCATCACTAGATCCACCTCCAAGTCCTGCTTGGGAGGGTATGCGCTTATAAAGATGTGCATGAATGCGCGGAATTGAAAAATCGCGAGCCAATAGGTTATAAGCCTTACACACAAGGTTCTGTTGTTCGTCGCCATCAATGGTATTACCCGTAATCTTCAAGTCGCAAGCCACTTCAGAGGGGAAATGTTCGTCCATCAGCTTCACCTCAAGGGCATCGGTTAACGGTACGGGATAGAAAACAGTTTCTAAATCGTGAAAACCATCTTCTCGTTTGGCCACGATATTCAATCCTAAGTTTATTTTTGCGCAAGGAAATGTAATCATAAGTTGTCTTAATTGTTTACCTTGCAAAGATAATACATTTTCGAACAATTCGATAGATTGCAACAACAATTCTACATTTTAGCACTTGTAAGAAAGGACTACAAGTGAAATTGATTGTATTGCAATTGATTTGAAAAGCCAATCAATACACAATCTTCCCCCAAAGGCAAACAAAGAGCATCAAATGGATAAGCTCCTACGTACAATAATACACATTAGAGGGATTAAAACACATTGAAACAGTCCAACTTGTGAGCGTGCTTATAATAGCTCAAGTCTAGCCACAACACTTGTTCAATACTTCTAGTTATCATCGATAGAAACAAACAGCATATTTAAGGATGAAATAAATCAAATTTAGACAACATAACCGATTTTTACGAAGTTGCATGATAAGGCAAACAATTATCTTAAGGTAGCCATATTCCACCCTACCAAGTCGTGCCCTTACTTTTATGTGTCTAAAATGGTTAGTAAGACTTTTGTGTGAATACTGTAAACAGCTTAACTTATATTTATTAATTAAGTAATCTTTCTTTACAAAACATACATTTAATTTCCACTCCGTTTAGAGAAAACAGATGTTATATAACATATATTTCACCCCTTTTTCCCCTTCCGCATTAATTTCTTAAGCCAATTTTGAGCACAATATCTGCGTTTTTTACCTTTTAGCAATTCTATTTGGTGCTTAATCTTAAATTTTTCACCAGAACAGAAACAGCATTTTACCACTAAAACACCACTTTTTCTAGTCTGTTTTACATAAAAATACCAGAGTTTACTCTTCTTTCAATCGTCGCAACATCCCACTTTTATGAACCTTTGTAGCTAAACATATGCGTTTTGCACCAAAATACATTGCATTTAGCACGAGTTTATACTGCATTTAGCAGCATATTACACTGCGTTTAGCAGCAAAACGCGTTGCGTTTTGCACCATATTGCACAGTGTTTTGGTACTAATTGCCGATATTTAAGCATAACTTTCGGTTTATTGTACAAAAAACTCCAATTACAACATTCAAGCAGTAATCGTATTTTTTTTCAATTATACCTTCGCGAGAATCGTTTATATGCAAGCGAGTAGACAATTGGTGAAAAAGAAAGCGCTCACAATGTTAAATTTTAGTGCATTTATTTTACAATTCAAACAACACATATTGAAAGGAATAATTGCCAAGATCAATCCTTATATCCCAAAACCAAACCAAACAATGCAGCTATTGACTACAGGTTTTGCTGAACGAGGCATGATAATCGCATATTTTTTACTACATTTGTAGCCGTGTTCTACATTGAACAGCGCACTTGGCCCCTAAATAGCGTAAGCAAATAAACCCAATACAGCGCATACAAACTTGATATCACAACAGCAAAACAGCACGTGGACGATGTAGAACCCACCAAAATAGAGAGAAATTGCACAGAAACAAGTTTATATTAAATGACAATCGCCCCCACAACATGGGGAAGGACGCACAAAATAAATAGAAAACATGGCCGAAGCTAGCAATACAAACAGGAAAACAAGGAAGCCTGCCCCAGTTGACAACACCTACGGACACCTTCCGCCGCAAGCCACCGACTTGGAAAAAGTGGTTCTGGGAGCTTTGATGATAGACAAAGATGCCTTTGCTGTGGTGAGCGAACTGCTTCACCCCGAAACCTTTTACGAACCCCGACACCAAAAGATATACACAGCCATCAGGTCGCTCAACATGGATGAGAAACCTGTTGACATTATGACTGTTACCGAACAGTTGAAACGCGACGGAACAATAGACGACGTTGGCGGTGCTCCCTATGTGGTGGAACTTAGCTCGCAGGTGGCTTCTTCGGCCCATATCGAATACCATGCTGCCATCCTTGCACACAAATTTTTAGCAAGACAACTAATTTCTTTTGCTAGCAACATCGAAACTAAGGCTTTTGACGAGAGTATTGACGTGGAAAACCTGATGCAAGAAGCCGAAGGGGCATTATTTGAACTATCGCAAAAAAATATGCGACAAGACTTTACACAGATTGACCCTGTGATAAAGCAGGCCATAGACATATTGCAAAAGGCTTCGGCAAATAGCGGTGGCATGACTGGTGTGCCTACTGGCTATACCAAACTAGACGAAATTACTTCGGGATGGCAACCCTCAGACCTTATTATTATTGCTGGTCGCCCTGCGATGGGTAAAACATCGTTTGCACTTAGCTTGGCAAAAAATATCGCAGTTGACGCTCAAGTACCCATCGGCTTCTTCTCGCTTGAAATGAACAACGTGCAATTGGTTAACCGCCTTATTTCTAACGTGTGCGAGATTGTGGGTAGTAAAATTCTTAACGGACAACTAACTCCCGACGAATGGGACCGACTGGACAAACGACTACGTAATCTGCAAGGCGCACCTGTATATGTAGATGATACGCCAGGACTATCTGTTTTTGAATTGAGAACAAAGGCACGCCGACTTGTTAGAGAAAAAGGGGTGGGTGTTATCATGATTGACTATTTGCAGCTGATGAACGCTAACGGCATGAAATTTGGCAGTAGACAAGAAGAAGTGTCTACCATCAGTCGTTCGTTGAAGGGTTTGGCTAAAGAGCTCAACATTCCCGTTATAGCCCTTTCGCAGCTTAGTCGTAATGTAGAAAGCCGAGAAGGACTTGAAGGAAAACGCCCACAATTGAGCGACTTGCGCGAATCGGGTGCCATTGAGCAGGACGCCGATATGGTGTTGTTTGTGCATCGCCCCGAATATTACCATATCTTTGAAGACGAAAAGGGAAACGACTTGCACGGCATGGCACAAATTATTATTGCCAAACACCGTAAAGGTGCTACAGGAGATGTGCTGCTTACCTTTAAAGGACAATATACGAGGTTTGATAACCCAGATAATTCGTCAACGCAACCTGCACTACCCGACGATGGCGGTGGACTTATCGTCTCGAGAATGAACGACGAACCGATGCCTTTCTAATGATGTGCATATAAAGCACTACGGCATAATATTATGCCGATACAAGAAAATTGGCAAACAAACACATACTCCACACAACAATTTCTTACATGAAAAGAATAATATTATTGGCCTTATTGACCACCAATGTAGTCGTGAATACTGTTGCACAGACAAAAAAAGAACTGCGCGACAGCATTGTTGTGCTGGCTAGAGAGGCCGACTTGCACCCAGACTCGATAGAGTTGCGATTAAGAAAAGCAGCCTTGAACCTTCAGTTGGAACAATGGCAATATGCCAAAGAAGAATATGACAACATCTTAACACTATTCCCTAACAATGCCACCGCCTTATATTTCAGAGCATTTGCGTACGAAAGAATGCGCCGTTACGATCTCGCTAAGAACGATTACGAGCATATTCTTAACCGCATACCAGGTAATTTTGAGGCTCTTTTGGCGCTTGCTTTGGTTAACCAAAAGATGAAACGACACACTGAAGCGCTAGACCAGGCCAATAGACTTATCAGCTTGCACCCCAACAAAGCACTGGCTTACGCAGCAAGGGCTGGTATAGAACACGAACGAGGTTTGCTTGAATTAGCACTTTATGATTATGAAGAAGCCATAAAGAGAGACAATAAAAACACCGAATATTATATATTTAAGGTGGAAGCTCTGATTGACTTAAAACGATATGATGAGGCGATGCGTGAACTAAACCAGCTTACACGAATGGGGGTGCCACGAACTGAATTGGGCGAACTATACAAAAAATGCAAAAAGCGTTGAGTTTTAAAAATATCAACACAAAGAGGTTTTCTTTTCTCCCCCCAACTTGTTGTCTCTTTTTGTGAGATTAAGACTTAAGAAGGCGTAAAAAGAAACTGATTTCATCCCATTTACCAATAAACGCAGCTCAAAGTTGTATTCGTTAATACCTTAATATTGTCCCAATAGGACTCAGGATTGTTAAATTTGTTTATTTTTTGGAATTTAAATCGCAAAATAGTTTGTAAATATTTTTCAAACAAACTATATTTGCAATACAAACTAATACAAATAAATAAACTACCATGAGGAAACTATATGGAAAAGCAATCGCGCTATTGCTAACCTGCATTTGCTGCACCCTTACGCTTCATGCTGAGAACATAGACTTGACTAAACTTCTTCCGAAAGGAAAAAGCAACATGGGTAGGTCTGTTACTTCTATCAACGGAGAGCATGTTTTGTTGGTGTTCAGTAAAGGCGAAGGTAAAACCACACCTTCAAACTATGGTTATGTACGCCTGTATAATGGCAATGCCATGACGCTCAAAGCCGAGAAAACGATTAAGAAAATTACTTGCCATTTTCTTAAATCGAGTAAAGAGCCGATACCTGAAAAAGATGAAGTAAATATAACTAATGGCACATTAGACAAAGACAATGTGTGGAAAGGCTCTGCAAAAGAAATGAGTTTCTACTTCTATCCGCCTAAAGGTAAAACCTTTGCATTAGAAAGCGTTGAAGTGGATTATGAGGAAGAAGGTGGACAACCTGACACGAAGCCTGATGAAAACAAGCCTAAAACAGAAGAAATCATTACCGACATTGTCAGTTTTAAGAAAATGGAAGATAATAAGGTGGCGACGTTGAGCCTGAATAATGCCACTGTTTTGGGATGTAATGGCATGGAATTGTTTGTTGAAGATAATACAGCACTAATAAGAATGCTTCTTACAGAAAGTGGCTCGTGGCAAAGAGGCGACGTTGTTTCTTGCGAAGTGCGCGGGGCTTACGAAGATAACGCAGGACTGCCCACTATCAAAAGGATAGAGAAGATGTCTATTAAAAAGATATCGAGAAAAAAGATTGAAGCCATATACGTAGCCAGCGAGCAGCTGTCGACACATATTAACAAATGGGTGCGCACAACATTCGTACCAAACAAGAACGTTCAACTTGCCAACTTGAGTACTGGCGCTAAGTGCCAAGTATATGATGGTGCTGAAGTGGAATGCGAAGCCATTGTTGCAAAGCAAGGTTCTACCCTCTTGCTCTATCCCATCACTTCTCAAGACGTGACAATTAACTTTTATGACGATAAGACAAACATATACGGGGATGCGCAAAACGTAAATATTAATATTAAACACTCCCTTAAACAAGAAGTGTATAACACGCTTTCACTCCCAGTTACACTAACAGACGCCGAGGTAAAAGCTGTGTTTGGAAAAACAACTATTGTTGCTACATTTGTTGAGGTAAAGGGAGAAGAAGTGATTTTTCAACATACTTACAATGGAATGCTGGCCGGTGAAGCCTATTTAGTGAAACCTCAGACCGACATGGAGACTATATTTATACCTCAAACACGAGTGAAAACACAGCCGGAAAATGGCAACAAGCCATTCGTGGGAACACTTAATGTTACCACTCCTCCCACTGCAAGCTATTATATCAACAAGCAATATAAACTACAACCATTTTATGGAAATCAACAATTAAAAGCTTTTAAGGGATATTTCTGTAATATTGGTAATGCAGAAGGCAAAACAATTGTGATTAATAAGACCACAAATGGAATTGAAAAAACAATAATACAAAATAACTATAGCCCTCAACCTGAAATTATCTATAACCTCAATGGACAAAGAATGGTCTTGAAAAGGAATGCACTGTCAAAAGGTGTATACATCATTAATGGAAGAAAAACCCTTTTGAAATAAAACAAAAGGCAAACACTTTATAGCAAAAAACAGGACAAAATGTAATAAAGAACCATTCTAAGCTAAGAAAATGCACAAAAAAAGGTTATGCGAGCAGGGAATAATCCAAACTCGCATAACCTTTAATGTTTTACTTCTTTGCTACGAAGCTAAATTAGTTAGCCAAAAGCCGAAGCACAACTAAGACAATACAAGCCTACGTTACTTCATATTAGTGTAAACCGTTTGCACGTCGTCGAAGTCTTCAAGGCGTTCAACCATTTTGTCGATTGTCTCACGCTCTTCATCGCTTACCTCTTTTAGGTCGTTAGGGATGTAAGTAAACTCGGCTCCAGTTACTTCAAACCCTTCAGCTTCAAGGTGTTTTTGAATTTCACCAAAGCTTGTTGGAGCGCCATAGATGGTGATTTCGTTTGTTTCTTCATCTTCATCAAATTCGTCTTCAACACCATAATCAATAAGATCGAGTATCAATTCATCCATCTCAAGTCCATCTTTTTTCTTGAAAGTGAACACAGACTTATGATCAAAAAGGAATGAAAGTGAACCAGAGGTGCCCAAGTTGCCATTAAACTTGTTGAACACCGAACGAACATCGCCAACAGTACGCGTGGTGTTATCGGTGAGAGTATCAACAAAAATGGCAACACCATGAGGACCATATCCCTCGTATGTAACCACTTTGTATTCACTTTGGTCCTTGCCCATGGCGTTTTTAATAGCCCTTTCGATATTATCTTTAGGCATATTTTCGCGCTTAGCATTAGCAATAATAGCCCTTAATGTAGGGTTATTTTCAGGCTCAGGACCACCAGCTTTTACGGCAATGGCGATTTGTTTACCTATTTTTGTAAACGTACGGGCCATGTGACCCCATCTTTTCATTTTCGCAGCTTTGCGATATTCAAATGCTCTTCCCATAGGATTGTGCGTTTAAGAGTGAGACATAACTTAGAATGCAATGGCGCGATTAAACGCTAAAACTAAGCAAGGGAAACTCCCTTTCCCACCCATTATGTTATCTTTTATTCGTTATTTTTGTATTTAACTATAATGCGTTACAATATTGACACAAAGCCATTAACGCAATTCAGCAGCGAGTTTGCCTTTAAGGTTGGCAATTAGTTTCTGCATAATCGCTTCAATCTGCTTGTCTTTTAGCGTGGCATTCTCATCTTGCAATATGAAGTTTACGGCATAACTCTTCTTTCCTTCAGGCAAGTTTTTGCCCTCGTACACGTCAAACAGCTCAACCTTCTTGAGTAATTTCTTCTCTGTTTGTGTGGCTACGGAAACAACATCCTTAAACAACACAGACTTATCAAGCAGCAAAGCGAGATCTCGACTTACAGCGGGGAACTTACTTATCTCCTTAAATTCAACATCTTTTTTGCTCACCATCTTCATGATAGAAGTCCAATTCAGGTCTGCAAAGAAAACTTGGTTATTCAAGCCAAAATTTTTAAGGATGCCATCTGCAACATAACCCAGTTCGGCAACAACTTTTTCTCCCCTATTCATAACCTTCATTGCATAAGAGAAGATGTTGTTTTCACTAGTTTCGTAAACTAGAAGACCAGCAGGTACACCGAGTCGAGCGAAAATATTTTGTACATAACCGTTCAACTCATAGAAAGAAGATTGTTCATCGGGATGAAGCCATGAGCCTTCTACACGTTTTCCAGTAACCCAAAGTCCCAAATGCATCTCTTCTGTGTAAGCCTTAACAGGACATTCTTCGTTGGCCTTCTCAGGACAATAATGATAACAATTGCCAAATTCGAAGAAGCGCAAGTTCTGATTCTGCCTGTTAGCATTACGAGATACACTCTCTAATCCGCCAAAGAGCAGTGTTTGACGCATCATACCCAAGTCGGTACTTAGCGGGTTCATCAACTTGACACAAGTTTCTTCTGTATAACAGTTAAGTCCTTCGTAATAATTCACCTTGGTTAACGAGTTGTTAAGGATTTCATTAAATCCTGCGCCAACGAGTTGTTCGCCAATAAGCGTTTCCAATTTGTGTTCTTTATCTTCGTTACCCAGCACTGTTAACGAACTCTTAAGCTGTGTAGGAATTTCAACATTGTTGTATCCATAGATGCGAAGAATATCTTCTACCACATCACATGGACGTTGAACGTCAACGCGATACGAAGGAACTTTCAACATTAAACCCTCGCTAGATTCTTGCTGAATCTGCATACCCAAGCTCGTAACAATGCTTTTGATAACATCATTTCCTATTTCTTTGCCTATGAGTTGCGACACATAGTCATACCTCAAATCAACATGGAAGTCTGCAATAGGTTCAGGATAAACGTCCTTAATATCCATTGAAATTTTACCGCCAGCCAACTCTTTGCACAAAATGGCAGCTTGCTTAAGCGCATAAACAGTACCATTGGGGTCGATACCTCGTTCAAAACGATAGCTAGAATCTGTGCTAAGCCCATGGCGACGTGCACTTTTTCTAATCCATGTGGGATGGAAATAGGCACTTTCTAAAACTACATTGCGAGTTGTTTCGTACGTTCCACTACCCTTACCACCAAACACTCCTGCAATACACATTGGTTCTTCGGCATTGCAAATGCTAAGGTCGGTAGCACCCAAGGTATGTTCTTCACCATCAAGTGTAACAAACTTAGTACCCTCAGGTTGTGTCTTTACAATTATATGATGGCCCTTAACCATATCTGCATCAAAGCAATGCATGGGCTGACCATAAGCCATCATAACATAATTAGTAATGTCTACAATGTTGTTTATAGGACGCAAGCCAATGGTACGCAATTTGTTCTGCAGCCATTCAGGACTTTCTTTTACCTCGCAATCTGTGATTGAAACACAAGCATAACGCTTGCAAGCATCAGTATTCTCGATAGTAACAGCTATAGGAAGGTTGTTATTATCAACTTTGAAAGCATCGCATGATGGGCGTTTCAAGGTTGTTTCGTAACCATTCTGCACCAGCCAAGCATATAAATCACGTGCTACACCATAATGACTTAATGCATCGGCATGATTAGCAGTAATATCAATTTCGATGAGCCAGTCACTCTCAAGGTTATAATATTCAGCAGCAGGCTGTCCCACTTTTGCATCGGCAGGCAACACAATGATACCATCGTGAGCACTTCCAACTCCAATTTCGTCTTCTGCACATATCATACCGAAGCTCTCTACGCCACGCAATTTCGATTTCTTAATAACAAATTCGTTATCACCATCGTAAAGCACAGCACCCACATCGGCCACAATAACCTTTTGTCCGGCAGCCACATTAGGGGCGCCACACACGATTTGCGAAGGTTCACCCTTTCCGAGGTCAACCGTTGTGATGTGTAAGTGATCGGAGTTTGGATGAGCTTCGCATGTGAGTACTTCGCCCACATACAGTCCTTTCAAACCACCTTTGATGGTTTGAACCTCTTCAAGAGAGTCTACTTCAAGGCCACAAGAGGTAAGAACCTCTGCCGTCTTTTGCGGAGTGAGGTTGAAATCAACATACTCTTTCAGCCATTTGTATGAAATGTTCATTTATGTAAAGTTATTTTGTATACCCAAATAATGCGCAAAATTACTAAAAAACATGCAGTTCCGCAAGATATTGAAGTTACAAATTACATCAATCAACCGTGGGTTGATCGAAATGCGCTTTATAACTTCCATCAACAACTATTTAAACCCTAGTTATAACCAAGGTGCTAGAAGATGAGCAAACCAACCAACAAACTTCTGACAAGGCGTTCTAAATTTATTCCATGTTTCCGAAGTGAGCCTAAAACTATCGGCTTTATCCTTATCAAACAAGTTTGACAATTGAAGTGTCGTTTCTTTATCCACAATAATCGCATTCTCTTCATAATCAAATCGCAAACTGCGTGCATTGAGATTGGCGCTGCCTACAGTACAAAACTTACCATCAACCATGATAACCTTCGTATGATGAAAGCCTGGTTGGTACATCCACACTATTACGCCTTGCTTCATTAACTTATGAACATTATAGAAAACACAATCTGGTGTTAGTGGGATATCACTATGAGTAGACACCATTACCTCGACTTTCACACCACGCTTAACCGCATTACGCAAAGCTTTTTTCAAAGTTCTATTTAGGGTGAGATAAGGATTAATAAGCTTGATACTATCTTTACTAGCATTGATGGCTTTGGTATAGAAACTGCGAATGATTTTATTTGAAGTGCGTGGTTCGCGATTTATAATACCCACCATTTTATTTCCTGCCGATTTACAGGTATCGGGTTTGAGGTTATCAAAGTAATCCAAGCTGTCATTACCGCGATAATATTCCGCTCCATTCACATTCTGACGGGTAACTTTGTTCCATATCTTAATAAAGATAGCCTGCAAAGTGTTCACCTCTTGCCCTTCTATTCGACAATGCATATCTCGCCAACTTCCCACAACTTCGGTGCCTTTGATATAATAGTCGGCCACATTCATGCCCCCTGTATACGCCACATTGCCGTCTATAACAACAATTTTACGGTGGTCGCGATGAAAAACATGATTTACCCACGGGAATTGAACAGGGTCGAATTCGTATATCTCTATCCCTCTTTCGCGCAATGCACGAAGATGCTTTTTCTTCAAAGGCCGATTATTAGAATCATTTCCAAAGCCATCAAACAATGCACGCACCTTCACTCCTTCGCTTGCTTTCTTTGCAAGAAGGTCGAAAAGACAATCAGCAATGGAATCGTTCCTAAAATTAAAGTACTCTAAATGAACGCTACTTCTTGCCCTATCAATGGCAGCAAACATGTCGTCGAACTTCTCTTGACCAGTAGTAAGCAACACCACTGAGTTGTTGTGTGAGAACTTAACCCCTTCTTCGCGCATCTGCTGCACGATAAGCGAGTCGCTACCTTGTGAAAAGGCAGCCAACGATAATAAACAGAAGAAAATGAGCGAGCGTATTCTCGATGGTTCAATCATAATGTGTTAATTGTTGCTTAGGCATTAAATCATGCAACTATAGTGATCTACGATGCCTATGAGCTTTGTTTCTTCATCCGCCACAAGAACTGTGTGGATTTTGTATTTTTGCATGATTTGCTGAATATCAGCAATTTTTGTGGTTGGCAACACCATTTTTGGAGTGGTGGTCATGATATCGTTAACTGTTTTATTAAAAAACTCTGCTTGCCATTTCTCCATAGCTCTACGAATGTCGCCATCGGTAATTAGTCCTACGATTTTACCATTTTCTAGCGACACACCCAGCCCCAATTTACCTTTACTCACCTGAATGATAGCATCGCCAAGATGCATTTCTCTCGGTATCACAGGCAAATCGTCAACCCGCATCACGTCGGCCGCCGTAGTAAGCAACCTTTTTCCTAATTCTCCTCCAGGATGAAAGCGCGCAAAATCGGTTGGTTTAAAATTGCGTAATTGCATCAATGCCACCGATAAAGCATCTCCCATAGCCAATGCTGCAGTGGTGCTGCTTGTGGGGGCTAGATTAAGAGGGCATGCCTCTTTCTCTACTTTTACGGTGATGTGTGCTACACTATATTTAGCCAACAACGAGTTGGGATTTCTACTCATGCCAATGAGTGGCACTCCACGATGTTGAATTGCAGGAATAAACCGTAATAGCTCATCGGTTTGACCAGAATTGCTTAGCGCCAGCACAACATCATCTGGCGTCATTACACCCAAATCGCCATGGTATACATCCAATGGGTTTATAAAAAAAGAAGGTGTTCCCGTGCTAGAAAGCGTTGCAGCAATCTTTGCACCGATATTTCCACTTTTACCTACACCCGTTACGATAACCTTTCCTTTGCAATTGTACATCATTTCAACTGCCTTATCAAAGTGCTGGTCAAGTTGCGGAATAAGGTCGAGCAAGGCTTGCGCCTCGTCTTTAAGACACTGAGAGGCGTAGTCTCTCACTTCTCTAAGTCCGCTTGCTATCTTGTCTGTTGCCATTATAGATATAAGTGTTTATTCTTCGTATGTTTTAAATATACATATAGATTATAACAAGCTCTCAATCAAAGTTTCAAGCTTGTCTAATTCTAACATATTGGGACCATCACTTAGTCCCTTATCTGGCTCAGGATGTACTTCAAAGAAATAACCTGTTGCCCCAAAAGCCTTTGCCGCGTGTGCCATTGAAGGTACAAAACGGCGATCTCCACCAGTCTTTCCTCCCATGCCTCCTGGACGTTGCACGCTGTGAGTACAATCCATGATTACCATAGGCACAATTTCTTTCATGTCAGAGATATTCCTAAAGTCTACAACAAGATTGTTATAGCCAAAAGCATTTCCACGTTCGGTTAACCAAACCTCAGTTGCACCTGCTTCCTTTGCTTTTTCTACTGGATATTTCATATCGAGACCACTAAGGAATTGTGCCTTTTTGATATTCACAATCTTTCCAGTTCTAGCCGCAGCCACTAACAAATCGGTTTGTCTACATAAAAAGGCAGGTATCTGCAGCACGTCTACAATCTGTCCTACAGCTTCGGCCTGAAAACTTTCATGTATATCAGTGAGAAGCTTCAGCCCATATTTAGATTTGACATTGGCCAACATTTCTAATCCTCGCTCAAGTCCAGGACCGCGAAAAGAGTTAATTGACGTCCTATTGGCTTTATCGAAAGAAGCCTTAAAAATAACATCAACATTTAACTTCTCATTGATGTTCACCAGTTTCTCGGCAACCATATATAGCAGTTCTTGACTCTCGATTACACAAGGTCCAGCGATAAATGTTGTTTTCATACTTTATTCAGTCTTTGTGCTTTGCCTACCCCACACCAATATTTTCAAAACTGTCTAGGGGTTTAGCTATTAATTTATGCTATTGTGTACGCAAAGTTACAATAAAAAAAGTATTACACCGACCTTTATGTCTACTTTTTGAATAAAACGACAAACAATCGACTAACGAAGATTACCACAATTAAGATTAAAACCAAACTAAAAGGATATAAACTGCTATTTTCTTTGCCTCATTATATAGCTAGAACATTGCAAAATGTTATCAAATCACAGTAGCCAATTAGTAAACAAGTCTCTATATATCAAGAATTTAAGAACTGTATTAATGCACTATTAAAAACATGCAGTCACTTATTACATGTTAAATATTGTATAAATTATGAGATTTATTTGCACAATCTAGATAAAAGCACTATCTTTGCAACCGCAAAACGGGTAAGTCTTGCACGGCCAGCTCCCTTCGAACCCTCCAGGACGGGAACGTAGCAAAGGTAGTTGGTTGTAGCGGCGCGATGTAAGTAGCTTGCCCACCCCGCCTCTTTAGCTCAGCTGGTCAGAGCGCATGATTTGTAATCTTGAGGTCGTTGGTTCGAATCCGACAAGAGGCTCAGTCAAGAAGTGTTCAACAAAACACTTCTTTTTTTGTATCTAATATGTAGCAAACTTTTGAAAGGTTCAGTTTATCAGGGTCAGTCCTAAACGGGTCAATCCTAAAACCCTGTTGTAAGCTTCCCCCTCATGCACATAATTTCATAAGTCTATACAGGAAGAATGGAAAACAAGCATCATAACACCCCTAGCACAGGTGTCATGGTAGACCAAACAATAAAGTTCACTGGGGTCGGAACCAAGAAGAGGTATCCAGATGCCTTAAGACGTATAGTCTTCTACGATACAGAAGACAACGGAACTTTCGTGTTCTATACGAACAACATGGCTCTCTACTGAAGAAATTGCTCTCACATATAAATACAGACGGCGTGTTGAGCTGTTCTTCAAGTGGATTAAGCAGCACCTGCATGTAAAGGAGTTTTATGGAACAACGGAGAACGCCGTAAAGATACAGCTATACTGTGCCATTATTACTTACTGCCTTTTTGTCATCAGCGATCGTAGGATGAAATTGGACATAGAGATTTATAAAATGTCAAGAATTATGTCCATATCTCTTCTCGAGCGGATGCCACTTAGAGATTTGCTGGTGCTAGAGAAAGCAAAGGAGAACTTACAATCTGTAACTCAGCTAAGTCTTATTTTTTTTAGTGGACACTAGTGAAATTATTAATACAAAATAAACCCCAACTGCCTATAGAGACAATCGGGGTTCATATAGATTTGCTTTACAGTGCAAAATTATTCGGCAGCGAGAGCCTCTTCAACTTCAGCTTTAGAGTTATTCTCTTCAACCTCAGCAGAAACTTCTTCTACAGCAGGTGTTTCAACAACAGCGTTTTCGGCTACGACCTTTACAGGAACAACAACCTCAACTTCTTTGTAGAAATGAACAACAGCTTCGAAATCACCAACGCGCTTAATATCACGCATCGTGATAATCTTTCTGTCAACCTCTACACCTTGCTTCTTCAACTCCTCAGCAACAGTTGCAGCGTTAACCGAACCATATGTTGCACCAGTAGCAGATACCTTTGCCTCGATAACAAGAGCTACACCATTGAGAGCTTGTGCTTTCTTTTCAGCTTCAGCCTTGATTGCAGCCAGTTTGTGAGCTTGTTGCTTAAGATTTTCAGCAAGAATTTTCTTTGCCGAGTCAGAAGCGATAACAGCCTTACCGGTAGGGATGAGATAGTTACGGCCATAGCCGCTTTTCACGTTTACAATATCGTTCTTATATCCTAGTCCGATAATGTCTTCTTTCAGTATTAATTCCATTCTGTTCCTCCTCTCATTATTTCATCAAATCGGTTACATAAGGAAGCAACGCTATTTGGCGTGCACGCTTAATAGCTTGAGCCACACGACGTTGGTATTTTAGCGATGTTCCGGTAATGCGACGGGGCAAAATTTTACCCTGTTCGTTAAGGAACTTCTTGAGGAACTCTGGGTCCTTATAGTCGATATACTTAATACCGCTCTTTTTAAAACGGCAATACTTCTTCTTTTTGGTATCCACCGACGGTGGGGTCAAATAGCGAATTTCTGATTGCTTGTCTGCCATGCTTAAGCCTCCTCCATTTTTTTAGTCCATTTGTGCTTTCTCTTCTCGGCGTATTGTACAGCGTACTTGTCGAGCTTCACTGTCATGTAACGAATAACTTTCTCGTCGCGACGATAGCCAGTTTCGAGCAAGTTAATCACTTCAGGCTCAGCTTTGAATTCCAACAGGCAATAGAAGCCAGTTGATTTCTTTTGAATTGCATAAGCCATCTTTTTCAAACCCCAAGCCTCTTCGTTCACGATCTCAGCACCATTATCGGTGAGGAGCTTCTTGAATTTAGCGACCGTTTCCTTCATCTGTTCATCAGACAAAACGGGAGTCAAAATGAAAACGGTTTCGTAATGATTCATACTAAAAATGTAATTAATAAATGTTATTTTGCAAATTGCGGTGCAAAGGTATTGATTTTTATTGATTTAACCAAACCTTTTTAGTAATTTTGTCTTCATATTAAAGAGATTATGAGGAAAATATATCCACACTTGGGTCTTGCACTGGTTTGCATGGGCGTTATTATATTTCTTATTTGCTATTTGGGTGCATTCACTGATAGCAACCTCCCGCTATTTTTAGGATTAGCGTGTGTTGTTATTGGTGCAGTGATTCATGTGTATTGGCAAAAAAAATCAAGCAACTATTAAGGAGTGACTCTATCGCCATTGCACTGGCAACCAAAATTTAACGGGACGCTGGTGATTATCACCCACGCGTCCCGTTAAAGCGAAAAACTAAGGTCAAGTGTTTTTATTTACTCCACATCAGGTGTAATCAATTTATAACCTTTACCATGGATATTGATAATTTCAATATCGTCGTCATCCTTAAGATGTTTACGCAACTTTGTTATATATACATCCATTGAACGTGCATTGAAATAATTATCATCAATCCAAATGGTTTTCAGTGCGAAATCACGTTGAAGAATTTCGTTGGCGTGCGAACAAAGCAGAGCCAAGAGTTCGTTCTCTTTGGTGGTAAGCTTTGTTTGTTTATCGCCAATAGTAAGTAACTGCTTCTGCGTATCAAACACAAATTTGCCTATATGATATAAGGTATTCTCCTTATTTTTCTTTCCACGTACGCGTCTCAAGATGGCTTCAACACGGAAAACTAGTTCTTCCATTGAGAAAGGCTTGGTGATATAATCGTCTGCACCAATCTTGAAGCCTTCTAAGATGTCTTCTTTCAGGGTCTTAGCGGTTAAGAAGATAATTGGGATTTCAGAATTAGCCTGCCTTATTTCTTGTGCCAATGTGAAGCCGTCTTTCTTTGGCATCATTACGTCTAGTACGCAAATGTCAAATTTCGTTTTCAAAAATGCCTTGTATCCAGCCTCTCCATCAGGACAAAGTTCGGCCATATAGCCCTTAGCCTGCAAATACTCGCGAAGCAACATTCCCAAATTCTCATCATCTTCGCATAACAGGATTTTCAATTTCTCGTCCATATTCTAATCTTTTATTATTGGTAATTTTATTGTAAACTTTGTTCCCTTACCGTATTCACTTTCCACGAAGATCTCGCCTTTGTGTACGTCAATAATCTTCTTGACGTATGCAAGACCCAAACCGAAACCTTTCACGTTGTGAAGGTTGCCCGTATGAACTCGGTAGAACTTTTCAAACACTTTTTTAACGTCGTCTTTTTTAATACCGATTCCAGTATCTTTTACAGAGAGATAAAGGAAATCATCGTCGTTCCATGTGCGGATATATATATCCAAAGGCCCATCAGGCTTCTTATACTTCACCGCATTATCCATCAAGTTGAATATAGCATTTTGGAAATGCATCTCGTCTACATATATTGTAGAGTCAATGGCTTCTATCTCCGTGTATATCTTACCTCCCGTATGTTCAACTCGAAGGGTGAAAGTGTTGGCAATATTTTCGGCCATCTCGTTCATGTCGAGCTGCTTCATGTTGAAGATAGCTTTCTTCTTATCGAAGAGCGACATCTGCAACACCTTCTCAACAAGGAAGCGCAGGCGTTTTGCTTCATCGTTAATCACGCCACCTAGATGCTTCATCATTGTCTCACTCTTAGTAACACTGGTATCATTGAGCATCTGTGCAGCAAGCGAAATACTACTGATAGGCGTTTTCAACTCATGCGTCATGTTATTAATAAAGTCGTTACGCATCTCAGTATAACGCTTTTGTCGGAAAATTACCACGATGGTAAATATGAAAGTAACCAACAAAACCAACGTGAATATAACAGATGGAATAACGAAGCGTACGCTCGAATAGATATAACTATTCATATCGGGGAAGTGTATCTTCACCAATCCCATTTTCGAAGCGGGATCATTTCTAAACAACACCTGCGAATAGGTATAATCTTCGCCCTCGTCTGAGTAGTCGGAGCAGCGATAAATCTCTCTACCATCAGGAGTTGAGACCGTGAAATGATATTGAAGGTTAATGCCATTACTCATCAATTCGTTCTTTAAGTCTTGATCAAGCGACTTAAAGTTGATACGTTCTTTCAAAGGACGTTCTGAAGCCGAATAAAGAATAGTGTACACCACCTCATCTAACAAAGCACGTTGGTAAACATATCTATTCTTTACCACCTCTTGCATTGCCTTCGATGCTTCTGAAAGCGAATTCTTATCACTTCTCAAAATCATCGCTTTGGGCATCTGCGAAGGTTTTGTGGTTATGGTTTTCAATTCGAACGAGGTGTACATCATGCTACCCTTGTCACCAATCGTCAATTGGTGCGTTCTTGGGTAAGTGCCGTCCTGTTTACCTTTTTGAGCAGCCGAGGCATCGTCTTGAAATGTTTTGTGCCCAGTTTCACTTATGTCTTTCTCTAGATATCGAAGCGTTTCATTCAGCTCCATATTTCTAGAGGCTTGATAAAGAGCACGATTTACGGACTCGTCAAACTGCTCCTTCTTCATGTCCGCCATTTCCTGAATATACTTCAGTTGCACGAACAGAAGGGCAAGGAACGCAGTTCCCATGATTGTTGCTATTGTCCAAATCGTTCTCTTCTTCATACTTACAAAATTAACAGGATAAAGAACGCAAGCCTACGATTATGTTAAAAACATCTTCTGTTTTTAAATGTATTAACAAAATTAGCCACATATAGATAAAAATAAGCAACTAACTATTATTGTTTTTATGGTAAGATGGCGTTTTTCGAATGGTATTAATCCCCAACGGCGTTTAAAACAGCCGTCGGGGATTGGCTTTTTATATTTACATCAGAACTACTCTTCTTCTTTGGCTTGTTCTGCCTCATGTTCCTTGATAAGTTCTTGTTGTATATCATTTGGAACAAGTTCGTAACTAGCAAACTTGGTAATAAACGATGCACGTCCACCTGTAATCGAACTCAGCGAGATGGAATAGTTAGACAGCTCTTTCAATGGTATCTTAGCCATCAGTTTTTGATACCCCGCTTCGCTGTCCATACCCATAATGAGGGCACGACGTCCTTGTAAGTCGCTCATAACATCGCCCATAAAATCATCGGGTACATACACTTCGAGATCGTAAATGGGTTCGAGGATTTTTGGACCTGCTGCTTTGAACGCGTCAGAGAAAGCACGGCGTGCTGCCAACATAAATGAGAGTTCATTAGAATCAACAGGGTGCATCTTACCATCGTAAACAATCACACGCACGTCGCGAGCATAACTACCCGTTAGTGGACCGTGTTCCATGCAATCCATAATACCCTTAAGGATGGCAGGCATAAAGCGAGCATCAATAGCTCCACCAACAACTGAGTTGATAAATACAAGCTTCCCGCCCCACTCCAACGGCATTTCTTCCTTGCCTTTGATGTTCATCTTTACCTCTTGACCATTCAACTTGTAGGTGGTTGGGTCGGGCATGCCCTCTGCATAAGGTTCAATAATAAGATGCACTTCACCGAATTGACCTGCTCCTCCACTTTGTTTTTTATGGCGATAATCAGCGTTAGCCGACTTGGTGATGGTTTCGCGATAAGGAATTTTCGGGTCACCATATTTCACTTGTAGTTTCTCGTTATTTTCCAGTCGCCATTTAAGTGTCCTAAGGTGAAATTCTCCTTGTCCGTGAACAATTGTTTGCCTTAGTTCCTTGCTTTGTTCCACCACCCATGTTGGGTCTTCCTGGCGCATTCTCAACAAAGCAGCCATCAGTTTCTCTGTATCTTGGCTGTTAACCGCTTTAATTGAGCGCGAATATTTAGAATTTGGATACTTGATAAAGTCGAACCTGTTGTCGCAATCCTTAGCATTAAGGGTGTTACCAGTTTTTACGTCTTTCAGTTTAACGGTACAGCCGATATCTCCAGCATTAAGTTTGTCAACTGCAATACGGTTTGCTCCAGCACAAGCATAGAGTTGTCCGATACGTTCTTTCGAGCCTCTATCAGCATTGGTCATATCATCACCCACCTTTATGCATCCGCTCATTACCTTAAAGTAGGACACTTCACCAATGTGTGGTTCCAGACCAGTCTTAAAGAAATAGACAGATGCTGGGCCTTCAGATGAGGGTACTACCTCTTCTCCACGTGTATTGTGCAGTTTAGGCATTTCGTTTACAAACGGAACCACATTGCCTAAGAACTCCATAAGTCTGCGCACGCCCATGTCTTTACCTGCACAAACACAGAAAACGGGGAAGATGCTACGCGTAACAAGGCCTTTTCTGATGCCTTCGCGTAATTCGTCTTCGGTAAGTGTTTCGCTATCGAAGAATTTCTCCATCAGTCCTTCGTCGTTTTCAGCAGCAGCCTCTACAAGTATTTTATTAAGAGCTGTGGCTTTTTCCATTTCTTCGGCTGGAATATCTTCTATCGTTGGTGCTCCACCTTCAGCGTTCCACGAATACTTTTTCATGGTAAGCACGTCGATAATGGAATTAAATCCTGGTCCTGTTTGTGTGGGATACTGAATTTGTACGCATTTCTCACCATAAATTTCTTTCATTGTAGCGATGAGATTATCGAAGTCGCACTTATCAGAATCCAGTTGATTAACAAGGAATATAACAGGCTTTTTCAGTTTATCGGTATACCTAAAGTTGTTTTGAGTTCCCACTTCAGGGCCATATTGTCCGTTAATAAGGATAACGGCAACGTCTGTAACGTTCAGGGCAGTTATCGCACCGTTAACGAAGTCGTCTGCTCCGGGGCAGTCAATGATATTAAGCTTTTTGTTGTTCCACTCAACATGGAAGACTGTCGGGAAAACCGAGTAGCCGTACTCCTGTTCAACTGGGAAATAATCGCTTACCGTGTTCTTTGCTTCTACCGAACCACGGCGCTTGATTACACCACTACCAAAAAGCATTGCCTCGGCAAGAGTGGTCTTGCCGGAACCCGCACTGCCCACTAGAGCAATGTTTTTAATTTCGTTCGTCTGATAAACCCTCATATCAAAAGATTTAAAGTGTTAGTAATCTTACGTTTTATGGACAAAAGCTTTCGTGCTTTTTCCGCCGTCTAAGATAGATATTTTATACCGTTTCACCAAAACATATCCCAAAAAGTGTATAGAATTTAAAACATTTTAGTACTTTTGCTCTCAAAAAGATAAATATGGCTGGCATTTACATACACGTTCCTTTCTGCGCAAGCAGGTGCATATATTGCGATTTTTACACCACGATCAACTTGGAAAATCAAAATCGCCTAGTGCGTGCACTATGTTCAGAACTAGACATGAGACGCCATTATCTTCAGGATAACACGCCCCCTAACGCCCCGATAGAGATAGACACCATTTATCTTGGTGGTGGAACTCCCTCTCAACTTAGCGAAGAAAATTTACATCGCCTTTTTGGCGCTATATATAACAAGGTGGAAAATAATGTTTCTTTTCAAGTTTCGCCCAATGCTGAGGTTACAATGGAGTGTAATCCAGACGACATCACCCCACAATTTGCTCAAACAATCGCTAAGCTACCCATAAATCGGGTTAGCATGGGTGTGCAAACATTCGACGACGTTCGACTAAGTTTCCTACGAAGACGACACAAGTCTGCCCAAATCACACCTGCGGTTGAACAACTTCGACAGGTTGGCGTGAACAATATCAGCATCGACCTCATCTTTGGCTTTCCTAAACAAACCCTTGACGAGTGGGCCATCGACTTACAAAAGGCTATTGAACTTGATGTTGTGCACATCTCTGCTTATAGCCTGATGTACGAAGAAGGAACACCATTGTTTAAACTTTTACAACAACACCGTGTGTCGGAAATAGACGAAAGCAAGAGTCTTGACATGTTTAACATGCTTGTTGACACACTTACAGCCAACCATTACGAACATTATGAAATAAGTAACTTTGCACGCAAGGGCTATCGATCGCGCCATAATGCAAGTTATTGGCATGGTATTCCCTACCTTGGTCTAGGTCCTTCGGCACACTCTTACGATGGTAATTCTCGCCAATGGAACATCTCTAATCTTAAAAAATACATGGATGCCATTGAAAACAAGACTATTCCAATGGAGAGAGAGACGCTAGACGAAGACACAAAATACAACGATTGGATAACAACGGCACTGCGCACAAAGGAGGGGTTAAACCTAGCTTTACTGAGCGATGCTCACCGCAACTATCTTTTACAAGCTGCTCAACCCCACATTAATCAAGGCAACCTTGTTCTCATAGACAATCACATTGCGTTATCAAGAGCAGGTATTTTCATCAGCGACAGCATAATGAGCGATTTGATTAAGGTTTAACACCAATTCACTCATTAGCATCTATCTTGCAAACTTGCTCTAAAGGTTTGCACCAAAACATTCAATCCGATTGAAGTATGAAACATTAATACAGAAATCCTCAATTAGCCGGCAATGCTAATTGAGGATTATCCATATTCTTGTTATTATTGAGTTTATCTCTTAACGCGCACGTCTCACTTCAACACCGAATTATATAAGTTCAAAATAAGCGCGCATGTGTCGAGATTACAAACCCAGCGATTTCTTAATATCATCTATCTTTGCATCTGCTTCCTTCAAACAACGTTCGTAGCAGCCTGTGCATTTCATTTCGCCCTTCAATTCAAGATAGAACTTAATCTTGGGTTCGGTACCCGAAGGACGAACAGACACCTTTGTTCCGTCTTCACAGAACCACTGTAGCACATTGCTTGTTTCGGGCATATCTAGCTTAGTAACCACGCCATTGGCATCGGTTTGTTCCAAACTTTGGAAGTCTTTGCTAATAACCACCTTCGAACCTGCAATCTCTTTGGGAGGATTAGTGCGGAAGTTCTCCATCATAGCCTTAATTTCATCGGCACCACTCTTTCCAGGTTTAACCACATTGATGGTAAACTCGTGCGAGAAACCATATTCCAGGTAGATATCCATCAGCAGTTCGTAAAGTGTTTTGCCTTGATCTTTGGCATAAGCACAAATTTCAGCTAAGAGCGAGCAAGCCGAAACAGCGTCTTTATCGCGAACAAAGTCTTCAGCCAAAAAACCGTAGCTTTCTTCACCTCCACCAATATACTTCTGCTTACCTTCCGACTTAAGAATTTCATTAGCAATCCATTTAAAGCCCGTATAGCAGTCGCGCATCTCAATATTATTCTTATCAGCAATCTTCTTAATAACCTCTGTGGTCACGATTGTCTTCACAATAAAGTCGTTGGGCTTCATTTTACCCATTTTGATACGGTTGGTGATGATGTAGTAAAGGAACAACAAGCAGGTCTGGTTACCATTAATAAGCACCCATTCGCCTTTATCGTTCTTGCAAGCCATACCCACGCGGTCGGCATCGGGGTCTGACGCCATCACGATATCAGCATCTATTGCTTTAGCATCACGCAATGCCAAGGTAAGCGCTTCGCCGTTTTCGGGGTTAGGACTAACCACTGTGGGGAAGTCGCCACCTCTTTCCATTTGTTCTTTTACACAATGAACATTTTCAAATCCCCAAAGTTTAAGTGATTGGGGGATAAGCATCATGCCCGTTCCGTGCAACGGAGTGTAAACAATTTTAAGGTCTTTATGACGTTCGATAACAGCTGGGTCGATGCTGATCGTCTTCACTTGTTCAAGGTAAATTTTGTCTATCTCTTCACCAATAATTTCAATTAGTTCGGGATTGCCTTTAAATTTCACATCGGCCACCTTCACTTTATTAACTTCATCGATAATACCCTTATCGTGTGGAGCCAATACTTGTGCACCGTCTTCCCAATAAGCCTTATATCCATTGTACTCGCGGGGGTTGTGACTAGCAGTGATATTCACACCACTCTGACATCCAAAGTGTCTTATGGCAAACGAACACTCGGGTGTAGGACGCATATCGTCAAATAGATAAACTTTAATACCGTTGGCCGAGAAGATGTTGGCCACAGTTTCGGCAAACAAGCGACTGTTGTTTCGACAATCATGACAAACAGCCACCTTGATAAGCGAAAGATTAGCAAAGTTCTTTTTAAGGTAGTTAGCCAATCCTTGCGTGGCCATGCCCACGGTGTAGATGTTCATACGGTTGCTACCAGCACCCATGATACCGCGCAAGCCACCCGTACCAAACTCCAAGTCTTTGTAGAAAGCATCGATAAGACCTGTCTTATCTGTATTTTCCATTAGTTCCTTTACTTCTTTCCGCGTTTGTTCATCAAACTCGGGAGCCAGCCATTGTTCGGCCTTTGCCTCACATTGAGCAATCAATTGAGCGTTATTCTCCATAATCTATGAATTAGTATATTTAATTTATGTTCCAACATAGGGTTTAACGGCACACCCTTATCAATATGGCAAAGATAATAAAAAATATTTTCGAACAGGTATTTTTCTCCTTTAAAATGAGGAATTATATCTACTAACACCAGCATTTGTTTGGGGCGTACGTATTTTTTAACTACATTTGCAAGCTATTTTTGGCGAAACAACAATCTAAAAATATTCATACAGATAGCATTATGGAACTATATTTTACAGGAATAATCATCGCTGTTAGCACATTTCTTATCATTGGCATTTTCCATCCCATTGTTATTAAAACCGAGTATTATTGGGGTACTCGCCCATGGTGGTGCTTTCTAATGCTTGGCCTTATCTGCGTTGCAGCTGCACTGATGATATCCAATGTCATTGTGTCATCATTGCTTGGCGTCGCTGGTGCAGCCTTTCTTTGGGCAATAGGCGAACTATTCGAGCAAAAAGAACGTGTAAAACGCGGATGGTTTCCTATGAACCCAAAACGCAAAGACGCCTATAAAACAAACGAGGAACAAGAAAAAGCTGGAGAATGAAGGTAGAGTTATTGTTTGTAGGGAAAACGGTTAACGCCAACTTTGTAGCTGGTATTGAAGACTATGCAAAACGCATTGGCCACTACTTGCCGTTTAATATTACTGTAATTCCTGAACTCAAGAACACGAAGAACCTTTCTGCCACGCAGCAAAAAGAGGCCGAGGGAGACTTAATTTTGAAAAAGCTGCAAACAGACGACCACGTAGTACTACTAGACGAACATGGAAAAGAGATGCGCAGCATCGCCTTTGCCGAATGGATAGGGCGAAAGCAGCACGTGGCTCGTAGACTGGTGTTTGTGGTTGGTGGTCCTTATGGTTTTAGCGAGGCTGTTTATACTCGAGCAAACGAAAAAATGAGTCTTTCTAAAATGACGTTTTCGCACCAGATGGTTCGACTCATCTTTACCGAACAACTTTATCGGGCTTGCACAATTCTGAAGGGCGAACCGTATCATCATGAGTAGTTTTTGCAGCCTTAGCCCTCTTACAGTTCGTTCGTTTGTCTTTCAGTAGCACATAAATCACCTATTGCCCATTAACTTACCAACGATAATATCGCATTTTAAATTCATAATAAATCAACAATGCTTCGATAAAATGTCCTCTAATTCCCTTTTACTAGATTAAAGGAAAGAGAAATCCAGCTTACTCATAGGCAATAACAGATTTAAGGCCATCATTAACAGTTCACTGTATCAACGGTTGAATTATCTTAACACGACTATTTTGTTTCTACAAACGCTGTTTAACAATCCTTTTTTGTCCAACACACACTTAAAAACATTTATGGTAAGAATGGATACGCGTTTTTAAAATAGTCAAGGCCATCCACACATATCTCAATATATGCAACTCCTAGATTCAAGGGATAATAAATTGCTTTGTAAATCGAGACAGATAAATGTACAACAACTAATCTTCACCCACAAAAAACCGTTGCTCGGCAATGACATAGCCTAGTAAGGGCTATTAAATCCATACCGAACAACGGTTTGTTATTTTTTATTGTGAAGCAGCTAGCTTACCAAAGTTGCAAACGTTGGCTCTTTGGAATAAACAATTTATCGCCTTCTTTCACACCAAAAGCCTCGTACCAAGCATCAATGTGAGGCAATGCGCCATTTACACGCCATTTACCAAGAGCATGAGGATCAGACTTTGTACGGTTGCGTATCTCTTGTTCAGTGATATTTTGTCCCCAAACAGCAGCATAAGCCAAGAAGAAACGCTGGTCGGGCGTAAAGCCGTCGATGGTTTTAAGACACTTTTTAGCCTCAACATTCTTGAAAGCACAGAAGCTAACTTGCAGTCCGCCGTGGTCGGCAAGATTTTCCCCAAGGGTAAATTCACCATTAGCATTGAGGTCGGGAAGTACTTTTATGTTAGAGAAGAAGTTGGCATAAAGCTTTGCACGCTCTTCAAACCCTTTGGCATCCGATGCTGTCCACCAGTCGTTCATAAATCCATTAGCATCGTATTGACGACCTTGATCGTCGAAACCGTGTGTCATCTCGTGTCCAATAACCACACCAATTGCCCCATAATTATATGCTTCATCGGCTTTGGGATCGAAGAATGGACGCTGCAAGATACCTGCAGGGAAGCAAATTTCGTTGGTAGTTGGGTTATAGTAAGCATTCACCGTTTGCGGAGTCATCAACCATTCATCGCGGTCAACAGGCTTTCCAGCCCTTGTCATAATGTGTCTGTCGTGTGCAAATTTACGGCAAGCCAATACATTCTCGTAATACGATTTCGTGGGGTCGATGGTTAGATTGCTATAGTCAATCCATTTGTTAGGATAACCAATCTTAACATAGAATTTATTCAGTTTGTTGTGTGCGGCTGCCTTTGTAGTGTCACTCATCCATGTCTGTGCATCAATGCGCTGTCCAAGCGCAATTTGCAGGTTACGCACAAGTTGCTCCATCATTTTCTTTGATGTTTCTGGGAAGAAACGAGCCACATACATCTTACCCAAAGCCTCTCCCATCGTAGCTTCCACTTGGTTTGTGGCCCGTTTCCACAATGGATATTCCTCTTTCCGACCTGTCATGGTTTTACCAAAGAAGTCGAAGTTGGCCAATCTAATCTCGTTAGTGAGATACGAAGCCGAGTTTTGGATAATGTCCCATTCGATAAGTGCGCGCAGATCGTCTGCAGTGGCGGCCGCATACAGTTTGTCATAACCTGCCATGAAACCAGGTTGTCCCACAACCATTTCTTGAATATAGGCCGACTTAATGCCCTCGGCGCTTGCCATTGCTTCAAGATTGATGTGCGGATAGTTATCCTTAAACTCCTTCAAGGTCATCTTATTGTAGTTGGCTTGTGGGTCGCGCAATTCAGTTACGCTTTTCGAAACCAGCGCCAACGCCGTTTCCATACGGAAAATAGCATCTCTACGAGCTTCGGCTTGAGCCTCGTTAAAGCCATAAAGGCGGAACATGCGCACAATATGTTTACGATAGGCCTCGCGAATAGCAACCGTAGCAGGGTCGTTATTCACATAATAGTCTTTCTGTCCTAGCGTCAAACCGCCTTGATTGATGTTAAGAATGTTCATCGTTGCGTTTTTCTCGTCAGCCCCGAAGAACGAACCGAAGCCCACGCCATAACCATCAACGGCATACTTTAGTTGAAATTGTTGAAGGTCGGCTTTGGTTTTAGCCCCTTCCACTTCTGCCAACAATCCTGCAACAGGAGCTAGTCCCTCCTTTTCTCGACGAGTTGAGTCCATCGCCATCTTGTAGAAGTCAGACAACTTTTGTTCAGTGCTACCAGGTTTGAACTTCTTCTTCAGCAGTTCGCCCAAAATACTGTTGATGCGTTTGTTGTTTTCTTCTCCCAATTGGTCGAAACTACCAAAACGAGAGTAGGCTGCTGGCAGTGGGTTTCGTTTTTGCCAACCGCCAGTTGCAAATTGATAGAAATCATCTGCTGGACGAACAGACTTGTCTAAGTCTGTCATCACAAGTCCCGATTGTCCTTGAGCCATGCCCAATGCAGGCGAGGCCATCATCAAGAGTGCGGGAAAGATTTGTTTCATTTTCATGTGTTCTTTTTTTGTTATTGGGTAATTATGATTAATTGATTTACTAATTACATGCTAACCTTACAGCAAAGACAAACAGAAAGTAGCCACTAAACCTGTGCCGTTAGCTGTTCAAGTGTTTCGCTCAGCTCCATCCATTTTTCGTTTTCGATATCTAATGCCCTTTGAACCGAGGTATATTCGCTTACCAACGTCATATCCGAAGCATTGCTTACATCGCTCAGTAACACGTTCAATTCCTCAATACGTTTCTCCATTGACGCAATTCGAGCCTCACATTCCTTAACAGCTTTCTCGGCTTTGCTCACCTTCTTCATCCGCTCTTTACGTTGTGCGTAGCTCTCGTTGTCGGCTTTTGGGGTCTCTTCTGCCTTAGTTGGCATGGATGCCGATGCGTGTAAGATTGAGTCGATACTTGTAGGCGAACCGTTATCTACTTGATTAGCCGATGCACTTCTGATAAAGTCGTATATGCCTCCAAGGTGTTCTTTCACCCTACCCTCACCAAACTCGTATACCTTTTCAACCAGTCCATCGAGAAACTCACGGTCGTGAGACACCACAATGGCCGTTCCGTCGAAAGCTTTAATAGCTTCTTTGAGCACATCTTTCGACTGCATGTCCAAATGGTTGGTTGGTTCGTCGAGTATAAGCAAATTAACAGGCTCAAGTAAAAGCTTAATCATAGCAAGCCTGCTGCGTTCGCCTCCGCTCAACACCTTCACTTTCTTGTCCGAAGCCTCACCTCCAAACATAAAAGCACCAAGGATATCGCGTATTTTTAGGCGTATATCGCCTTTCGCCACATTGTCTATCGTTTCAAAAACAGTTAGTTCTTCGTCTAGCAATTGAGCTTGGTTTTGAGCAAAATAGCCAATTTGAACGTTATGTCCAATTTTCAGTTCGCCCGTAAAAGGTATCTCGTTAAGGATACATTTCACCAAGGTTGATTTTCCTTCACCGTTCCTACCCACAAAAGCGACCTTTTCACCACGTTTTATGGTAAATGTAACGTGGTCGAAAACAGTGTGTTCACCGTAGTCTTTTCGTACATCTTCGCATATCACAGGATAGTCGCCACTTCGCAAACAGGGTGGAAATTTCAGTCTAAGAGCAGAGGTATCAACCTCATCAACCTCAATTGGCACAATCTTATCCAACTGCTTAATACGACTTTGCACCTGAACAGCCTTTGTTGGTTTATATCGAAACTTCTCGATAAAGTCTTTCATCTCGGCTATTTCCTTTTGTTGGTTCTCGTATGCACGCAACTGCTGTTCGCGTCTCTCAGTCCTAAGCGTAACATATTCATCGTACTTCACGCGGTAGTCGATAACCTTGCCACAAGATATTTCTAGCGTTCGGTTCGTTACGTTGTTAATAAAAGCTCGGTCGTGACTCACAAGCACCACCGAACTAGCACTTTGTGCCAAAAACTGTTCAAGCCATTGAATACTGTCAATGTCAAGATGGTTAGTGGGTTCGTCAAGCAATAGCACGTCTGGTTTGCGCAATAGTATTTTAGCTAGCTCAATACGCATACGCCATCCGCCACTAAACTCGCTTGTGGGACGTTCTAAATCATTTCGGTTAAATCCCAGTCCAATGAGGGTTCTTTCCAATTCAGCCTCATAATTATTGCCTCCCATCATCAAGTAACGCTCGTGTTCGTGGGTAAAACGCTCAACAAGCGCCATATAGTCTTCGCTTTCGTAGTCGGTTCTTTCACTCAATTCGTTATTCAATTGTTCCACCCTAGCCTTCAGTTCTGTATTATCTGCAAAGGCTTTTCGCGCCTCTTCTTTAACTGTGGTGTCGTCTTGAAGCACCATTACCTGTGGCAGATAACCCACAGTTGTGCCCGAAGGTACAGCCACATTACCAGCTGTGGGCTTTTGTTTACCGCATAATATTTTGAGCATGGTAGACTTTCCTGCACCGTTTTTGCCAACCAAGGCAATGCGGTCACGATTGTTCACCACAAAACTAACATCTTTAAACAGTGGTTTTACACTAAATTCTACCGTTAAACCTTCTACTGAAATCATCTATCTTTTATTTATTCGTACAAAGTTAATCATTTTGTTTCAAAAATTGTACAATTGTATTAGGATAAGTTTGTTATGTCTGTATTTTACAAGAACAGTGAAATCATATCGCTATTCATTTCATTAAAGCACTGATTTTTATTTACAACATAATTCTTTGTACAGCAACTGTATATAATCTCTATCCCAATCATCTGTTTTACGTCGTTCATTGTCAAACTGCAATAAGTCTATATCTATTACCACCACATTTTTTTTTCGGTCTTCGTTCGTACTTCCCATCGCCACTTCAATACTTTTAAGCACGTCTAACACTTCATCCAACTCTACACTGCAATGCGCTTGTGCCATACAGTTGATAAAAGGCGGAGAAACAATGCCTATAGCGGGAGTTGAAAGTAATCGCGAGAATTGCATATTGGGGAATGTGGCTGTTAAATATGCTTGGGCCTCCCTAATATTTTCTTCAGCCCTGATATTGCTTCCCAAAGCCAGTAATATATGGTGTATGTTATTTTCCATTTCGTTCATGATGTAATGAACCACAAAGGTACGAAAAAAATGGTATTTGCATGGTGGTGATATACTTTGCTTAGGTTTGTGATAAAATAAAAAAGGGTCGGTTCCAACCTACCCCCTAACGGGGAGTTGAGAACCGACCCAAACGAGTTGTTTACTTTATTGCCTTAATGTGTCAACGCTATACCCTATTCTGCAACAGGACGTACCGAACCGCCGAGTACACTGTTCAACACATTGAATGGTTTAATATCACTGTTAGTAAAGTCTAAACAACTGCTACTGCTTTCATAGGTAGGAATTGCCGACCAATAATAACCTCTGCTATACTTTCCGTATATACCACCTGCGTTAGCTGTACGCGAACCAATGGCGGGGAAGAAGATGGTTGCAGTAGAAGCCGTGGCATTGGTATTGAAGTTCCATCCCTTTTCCCAATCGCCTGATACATTAAACCCAGCAACATTAAAAGATGATTCTCCTGTTGTCGTAAAACCAGTAAAGGCTAGACGACCTGGCATACGGAAGCCTACTGGACTGGGGTCGTAAATGGTTTTCACAACATTATTGCCGTTATAGGCAAGACTTGTGTTCTCCATCGACCACAAATTGTATTTAAAATATACATCTGTCCAAGAACTTCCCTCGGTATAGAACTTTTCAGGATTTTGAATACCATTGCTGATAGACATGTTGTTTCCACCTTGTTCTACGATGCTGCCACCATAAGTAGTAATAGCTCCAGGAAAAGCATCCTTACGTCCAAACTGATAGAGCGTAGAAGTGAACTCTTTGTTCGAACCATGATTTTGCACGATGGTGATGTAAGAGAACTTCTTCACGCTATTGTTAGCAATTTCTTGTTCAATCTTCACGCGTACCTTACGTGGCTTATCGTAGCTTGTTGCTTCCCAATTTGACATGGTAAAACCAAGAGTATTCTTTGAGAAATTATATCTATCTCCTTGTTTGTTTACGCATTGAATTGTGCTCAATGCGTCACTATGGTCGAACCAAAGATGCCAGCTCCACATGATAACGCCACTTGCACTCTTCACAGCAATAACAGCATTGCCATTTTTGATTTTGTTAGCAGGCACATGGAAGTTCACAAACGACCTATTACCATCATTCGTTACCGACAAGCCCTCAACAATACCATCCTGATCGGCCCAAACAATCGATGCTTGAGTTGCTGGATTTGTGTTGTTTTGAATATTGATATAAGGAGTGGTAATGTCTGTTCCCGAGTGGTCTTTAAAGTTAGACAAGATCTTCTGACCCGAGTTTTGGGTTTGATAAGCACGCTTATTATCTGCACCATTCTTGATGGCATTACCATAAACCAAAGGAATACGATAATAACCTGGCGCAGATACAAGGTAGCTATTGGCGGTATTCTCAATAACATCCGTACCATTAGCGTTGGACAAGTTATAGTAGTTGCTTGCCGAACCTTTCACCGGGGCGTCTTGAAGCGCCTTGTTATAAGCAGTCAAACGGTCGACCATTACATCTACTTTCAAGGTAGCAACGCCCTGCTCAGCAGCTGTTCCACCGCTTCCATTCTCCACCGACAGGGCCGTTAGCCATGAAGGCTTTGTTGTTCCAAGATTATCCCAGCTATTTGTTGCATCATTAAATTCTTCGTAACCCACAGCTTTCCATTTAACAGGATATTGCGTAACACCATCGGCTGCTGTTCTATAGCTTCTCACTTTATAATAATCGCTAGTTGCTCTGCTGTAGGCCACCGCGACAGGACTTTCTGTTTCGAGCGTATATTCCCATGTAGACAATTTGTCGCTCAGCTTATAAGTCTTAGTAGTACCTGCTACCCACGAGCCACTAAGCGTGGTTGTTATTTCAGAACCATCGGTGAAATGGAAATAAGCAACCACATTATTACCCGTTAGAGTTTGCGGAATCATATAGAACGTGAAGTTGTCTTCATCTCTACCCATGATAACAGTGTTGGGGTTTTGGCTGGTGCTTACACTTATTCCATCTAAGGTAAAGGTCTTGCGGTCGCTTAAACTCGTTGCATCCCACACAGCACCTGTTCCGTCGAGTTTATCAGAAAGGGTGTATTTGCCCTTGCTCAATGCATTGCGAATTTCAACTTTGTCGATAGTTTTGTTCCAAGACAGGTTTTGTCCAACAGCAAACTTCACGGCTGTTAGTGCATGGCGGAAATCCAAGTTGGTTGTAGGCGCAGTTCCACGAATAGCATATTGCACATTGCCCGTGCAAGCAGTCATCAAGTCTTTTTGGTTTTTAACATCCTCTTCAACCTCGAACTCAATATAAGGATTACCAGCATACGACTTGGGAGAAAGTTGAATTTTAGTGTAATCACTAGTTACTTCGGGGAAAATGGCATAAAAACGGCCATATCTTTGATCCCAGCTCCATGGTATGCGACGTACAAGTTCGCCGTTGCTATTGGTGGTTTCCTTATAAAACCACTGAGGAGTAGCGGTTATTGCCGCTTCTGTTGCGCCCCTATGACCCGATGCCGAGAAGGTCTCTGTGATGGTTTTCACCACCTTAGCACGTGTTGCAGCGTCGGCCTGAACGGGGTTAACACCTTCAACTGTGGTTTCGATAAGACACAAACTTGCTGCTCCTGCACCGTTAACAGCCAACTTTTGCGAGGACAAATCGGTTGAAACCAGATTGGGATTAATTAATCCACGAGTTACAACATTCCCACTTTGAGCGATGGCTTTGGTTTGTGCGTCCGTAACATTAAAGGTAACAAAGGCGTCAGCATCTTTAGAGTCGCTTCCGTCTAGCAGATTGTTATCGTTACAAGACACTATCGACATGGTAGCGACTCCTGCCAACATAAGTGTTGAAAGTTTGAGTTGACCACCGTTTAAAATCTCATAAAACTTGTTTCTCTTCATCTCTGTTGTTTTAATAGAGCTTCTTTAATTTTGTTAGTACATTAAAATTGGGTTATCCTTCGATTTCTGTATCTTCATCGTCATCAACGGGCTCAATAACCCTTACGTTACCTCTATTGTCACCTCCAGGGCGAACGTTAGGACTGGTGGCCATAATTGAACACGATTCGGATAGGCAGAACACCCATGTTTGTGGCTTAATATAAGCCACAGACGCACACTGTTGTTTTCTCTCCATTTACTGATTTGTTATTAAATTAATTGTATAGTCACCCTCATATAGTGTGGGCTTTTACATCCTAATACTACCTCTTCATTAGAAAGCCGATGATACAAAGTCGAACCATCTGTAATGATGAGGTGGATAATAATTTATTGACTCTCTTTACGATTAATATTCAAACCTTCAACACACAATGATTAACGCGTTTTCATTGTGTACTCTTGTTTTAGTATTTTCGTTATATTCCTGATACGGTTTTTAATCTTTTTGACTTATATTTATTGCTCTCTGTTTTTTACTTTTCTAGCAAAAAAATCATCATCTTGTTTATTATTAAAACGCGACAAATGACTTTCAATTCATTAATAATATATACAAAGTTACAATAAAACTTCTAATAATTACCATTTTTAGGTAATAATATGCTATTGTATTTTAAATTCTCTTGAGACCCATTTTAAAATCTTACCAATATAATTTTCCTGATTTTGGATAGAAAAATAAATACTAAATAGCATCTATCGATTATCACAAAAAAATAACACGGTAAATTTGTCTTACAAGATAACAAACCATTACCCCCATCTCGCTTAGCACTCTATAACAGCAAACTTTTATCATTTAAACCCTTTCATTTGTAATCTTTGGGTTATCAGCATCTAATCAACAAATCTTCGTTTTGCTCTGAACTAGTATATGATGGTTGTACGTTAGAACTTCAACGCGGATTTACTCTATAATAATCTAGGATTATGACTACAAGGTTTATGGTAAGAAAATCAGATGAATAAACCTATGCACCTTCTACACAAAACGGCATCCCAACTTTTGTTAAATGAAGTAATTTTATTTTACGAAACACACTCACCTAACCAACCCCTTCTAGAGAAAACAGGTAAGAAAAAGAACACTATTTACGCCTTTTTCTGCCTTTCAGATTTTATTTTTACATCAATTTTTCGTCTTACTGCAGCATTTTGCACCATTTAACCTTCCTCTTTGTTCGCTTGTAGACGTTTTTCACATCCCCCCAAAATAGTATTTTGACGCTAAAAAGAACCATCTCAACCCAACTTTCGCCCCAAAAAGTTATCAAATTCAATCATTCTTGAGTTGACGACATACACCCCAAAACTGCGATATTTATCATTTAACCTTGCGTTTTGTAGGAGTTAGCTCTGCGTTTTGCAGGAAATAGCACTGCGTTTTGTAGGAGATAGCACTGCGTTTTGTAGGAGATAGCACTGCGTTTTGCTGCATTTAGCACGCTGTTTTGCTGCATTTTATCTAAATTCTCACACAAATCACGGTTTAATTCATCAAAATAAATCGCTTTATCAAGCTCCAACCACCACCCTTTTTATCTAAATAAACCTTCACGAGAATCGATTATTTGAGAGCGAGTGGGAAGTTGGTGAATTTAAAGCTAGCCACAATGTTAAATTTCAGACCGAATATTTGACACCCCCACTAAACACTAAATTTAAATAAAACAAGGATTACAAAAACAAGCTTGCACGGAGAAGACAACATGAAGCATACCATTAGCCAAGTGGAAAAATGCACTAATGTGTGGAACACACGTTAGATTTAACCCAAATTGGTCATTAGAGCCTAAACAGAATTTATTCTATTGTCGAGCAGATTGCCTGTCTTTGTCACACAGGCGTAGCGGGCTACGTCAAGTTGCAAAGACAGACAAGATGCCGACAAGAAAATAAAAGATGTTAGAAAACGATACAAAAACAAGAATTCTGGAAACATTGGGATATAATGACCACATTGGCGTTAAAGATAAAGATTTCATCAATGAATAACCCACTAACACAAAAACATCAGCACAACACCACAAACAACCCCACTCTTTGCAATGAACAACAGCAAAAAAAATCCCGAAGGACGAAATACGCCCTTCGGGAATATAGTTGCTAGACAATAAAGTCTTATTATTTCAATACACCAAGTTCTTTTCCAACCTTCACAAAAGCAGCAATACACTTATCCAACTGTTCGCGATTATGGCCTGCAGAAATCTGAACTCTAATGCGCGCTTGCTCTTTTGGTACAACAGGGTAATAGAAACCAGTAACATAAATACCTTCGTCGAGCATGCGTGCAGCATACACTTGCGACAGTTTGGCATCATAAAGCATCACCGCACAAATAGCACTTTGAGTGGGTTTGATATCGAAACCAGCCGCAATCATCTTGTCGCGGAAGTAGTTTACGTTTTCAACAAGCTTATCGTGCAATTCGTTGCTCTCGGCCAGCATCTTGAAAACCTCAAGACTAGCACCAATAATACAAGGAGCAAGAGAGTTAGAGAAGAGATAAGGACGACTTCTTTGACGAAGCATATCAATAATTTCTTTGCGGCCTGTTGTAAATCCGCCCAATGCACCACCAAAGGCTTTGCCCAGCGTTCCTGTATAAATATCAACACGACCATAGGTCTTGCAAAGTTCGCTCACACCATGTCCGGTGGCGCCAACAACACCAGCAGAGTGCGATTCGTCAACCATTACCAGTGCATCATATTTTTCAGCTAAGTCGCAAATGCGATCCATAGGAGCCACATTACCATCCATTGAGAACACGCCATCGGTAACGATGATACGGAAGCGCTGTTGTTGAGCCTCTTGCAAGCAACGTTCCAAGTCGGCCATATCAGCGTTTTGATAACGATAGCGTTTAGCTTTACATAGTCTAACGCCATCAATAATAGACGCATGATTAAGCGCATCGCTGATAATGGCATCTTCTTCGGTGAAAAGAGGTTCGAAAACACCACCATTTGCATCGAAACAGGCAGCATAAAGAATGGTATCTTCGGTTTGGAAATAGTTAGATATAGCCTGTTCCAATTCTTTATGAGCATCTTGTGTGCCACAGATAAAACGAACAGACGACATACCAAAGCCTCTACGGTCCATCATACGCTTGGCACCTTCAATAAGTCGGGGATGGTTAGACAGGCCTAGATAGTTGTTAGCACAGAAGTTAAGCACTTCTTTTTCTTTAACCGTGATAGCAGCTTGTTGAGCACTCTCAATGAGCCTTTCCTCTTTATAGAGTCCGGCTTCTTTAATCTCAGCGATACTCTTACTGAGATGTTCTTTCATTTTGCCATACATAATGATACTTAAATTTAAGTTATGTGGGACAAAGTAAATCATTTTTTTTGATACAGCAGCTATAAATGGCGTTTTTTTTACGAACTCTCAAAATTTTAAATTTCTTTAAACGTTAACTTTTTATACATATAAGAAAAAGCGTTTACTTTGCAGACGAAAAACAAAAAAACAGATAAAACAGTTATGAAAAATGTTTTAGTCATTGGATCAACAGGCCAGATAGGTTCTGAACTTACTGGCGAGTTAAGGAAACGTTATGGTAATAGTAACGTGGTTGCAGGCTATATCCAAGGTGCAGAACCAACAGGTGAGCTGAAAGAGGCTGGCCCTTGTGCCATTGCCGACGTAACAAACGCCGATGTTATTGCCGAAGTAGTGCGCAAGTACAACATCGACACCATCTACAACTTGGCTGCTTTACTCTCTGTAGTGGCAGAAAGTAAGCCTCGCTTGGCATGGAAAATTGGCATTGACGGATTGTGGAACATCCTCGAAGTGGCACGCGAAAACGGTTGCGCAGTGTTTACCCCTAGTTCTATTGGTTCGTTTGGCCCAGACACACCACGCGAGATGACACCACAAGACACCATTCAACGCCCCGCCACAATCTACGGTGTATCGAAGGTTACAACCGAGTTGCTGAGCGACTATTACCAAAAGAAGTATGGTGTTGACACGCGTTCGGTGCGCTTTCCCGGTATTATTTCGTATGTAACGCCTCCAGGCGGTGGCACAACCGACTATGCTGTAGACATCTACTATTCGGCTGTGAAAGGTGAAAAGTTTGTTTGTCCTATCGGTAAAGGTACGCGCATGGACATGATGTACATGCCCGATGCTCTGAATGCTGCTATTCAGCTGATGGAAGCCGACAAGTCTAAACTAGTACACCACAACGCTTTTAACATCGCTTCTATGAGTTTCGACCCCGAAACCATTTATCAAGCCATCAAAAAATATAAGCCAGAATTCGAAATGGTTTACGAAGTAGACCCCTTGAAACAGAGTATTGCCAATAGCTGGCCCGACCAAATGGACGACTCAGCAGCGAGAGAGGAATGGGGATGGATGCCTCAATACGACCTTGATTCGATGACAAAAGACATGCTTGAGAAACTTGCAGTGAAACTACTGAAGTGATTAAATGCCGTCACTTATCCTCTTTAAGCCCTTGCGTTGATGTGGCGACAACTACGCATAGCAATGTGACGTGGACAAAATTGTCTGCAATCTACCTGATAAAAGATACACACTTGCCGTAGACAACGGGTTGACCTTTTAGGCAAACGTTTGAGTTAACCCAATGAAAATCTGCTGAAAACAACATCAAAAATAACATCAAGGCATACTTAGAAAGAGGAATGCTCTGAAAAAAAGCGTAATGGCAGTTGCTCGCACCATATAATATGTTGGTGATCGAACAACTGCCATTCGCTATATAGATTTAACTTACTGCCTACAACCTTAACACGACCTTAAGTGACTGACCCTCTTTATCTTTCAAGCTGCGCTTTCAAGTATTTTCCTGTAACGCTTTCTTTGCATTTTATTATTCCTTCGGGTGTTCCTGCAAACACAAGCTTACCGCCTCCGTCGCCTCCGTCGGGTCCAAGATCAATCACATGGTCAGCACATTTTATCACATCCATATTGTGCTCAATCACAATCACCGAATGACCACGCTCTATCAGAGCACTCATAGCCATCAATAGTCGTTTAATATCGTGGAAATGTAATCCTGTTGTTGGTTCATCAAAAATAAAAAGCGTTGGTTCTGCTTTTTCCTGACCAATAAAGTAGGCTAGTTTTACGCGTTGGTTTTCGCCTCCCGACAAGGTAGACGAGTTTTGACCCAGCTTAATATAACCCAAGCCAACATCTTCTAGTGGTTTCAGCCTATTGACAATGGTGCTTTGCTTATTAGCAGAGAAAAACTCGATGGCTTCCGAAACCGTCATGTCTAGGATGTCATTGATATTCTTTCCTTCGTAACGCACATCCAAAACATCCTGCTTGAAACGTTGTCCATGGCATGTTTCGCACTCCAGAACCAAGTCGGCCATGAACTGCATCTCAACAGTTATAACGCCCGCACCTTTACATTCCTCGCATCGTCCGCCTTCAGCATTAAACGAGAAGTATTGAGCCGAGAAACCCAATTGCTTGGCTAAGGATTGGTTTGCAAAGAGCTGACGAATGGGTTCGTAAGCTTTAACGTAGGTAGCAGGGTTAGAACGGGTGCTCTTTCCAATAGGGTTCTGGTCAACAAATTCGATATGCTTCACCTGTTTAAGGTCGCCTTCAAGTGCTATAAATTCTCCTGGTGGGTCGGCTACATCGCCCATGCTCCGTTTAAGTGCTGGATGAAGGATACCCTTCACAAGCGACGACTTGCCCGAACCACTCACGCCCGTTATCACTGTTAGCACGTTAAGCGGGAAAGTCACGTCTATGCCTTTAAGGTTATTCATTCGTGCGCCCTTCAACACTAAGGCCTGGTTCCACTTTCGCCTCGAAGTTGGCGTTTCTATCTTTTCTGCACCTGTGAGATAAGCCACAGTATGACTGTTAGGATAGGTTTTTAAGGCGTCTTTAGTAATGCAGGATGCAGGAGCATTAAAGACGATTTCGCCCCCCAGACGCCCGGCATCGGGTCCAACATCAATAAGATGGTCGGCTTTTCGCAAAATATCCTCATCGTGTTCCACTACAACGACAGTGTTACCAATCTGCACCAGGTCGTTCAACACCTTTACCAAACGGTCAGTATCACGACTATGCAAGCCTATACTAGGTTCGTCTAGTATGTATAACGATCCAACCAGCGAGCTACCCAATGACGTAGTGAGTTGTATTCGCTGACTTTCGCCACCGCTAAGCGTATTAGATTGGCGATTAAGCGTGAGGTAATGCAGGCCCACATCAAGCAAAAACTGCAATCGGTTGTTAATTTCGGTGAGCAAACGGGCGGCAATCTTAGCATCGTAGGCGCTCAATTGCAGATTATCGAACCATGTTTTTAGTTTGGCAATAGGCATTTCCACAAGGTCGGCAATGCTCATACCATCTATTCTAACCCATGTTGCCTCTTTCTTTAGTCGCGTGCCATGGCATTCAGGACAAGTTGTTTTCCCACGATAGCGGTTTAGCATCACGCGATATTGTATCTTATACTGGTTTTCGCGCACCATCTGAAAGAAGGAGTCGATACAAATTTGCTCATTCGCATCGCTTCCTTTTTCAGAAGGAAGACCATGCCAAAGCATGTCTTTTTCCTTTCTTGAAAGTTCGAAATAAGGTTTAAAGATGGGAAAATTGTCTTTAGCGGCACGTCTACAAAACTCATCTTTCCATACGACCATCTTGTCGCCATGCCAGCATTGCACACATCCATCATAAACGCTGAGCGTAGAATTTGGGATAACAAGACTTTCCTCAATGCCAACAACCTTTCCAAAACCCTCGCAAGAAGGGCAAGCACCGAGTGGCGAATTAAATGCGAACATGTTATCAGACGGTTCTTCGAAGGTCATGCCGTCGGCTTCGAAGCGCGAAGAAAATTCGTAAGTGATATTTGAGGGGAGAAATACCAGTCTACACTCACCTTGTCCCTCGTACATAGCAGTCTCCACCGAATCGGTAAGTCGCGAAAGATGCTCCTTACTATCATCAACAGCAAGACGATCAATAAGCAAGAAATAATCCTGAGCATTGGCAGCCTTCATATTATCTTCGTTCTCTGTAAGGTCGTCAATACGCACAAAGTCGCCTTTATGCCACAAACGTGCGTAGCCTTCTTGCACAAACATATTGAGTTGCTTTTCAAACGTTCTGCCCTCTGGCACATGAATGGGTGCAAGAACAACAAATTTCGTTCCGTTAGAATATTGTTTGGTGCATTGAATAACATCTTCAACGCTGTGCTTCTTTACTTCTTGTCCTGAAATAGGCGAGAACGTTTTACCAATACGTGCAAATAGTAGGCGCATGTATTCATAAATCTCTGTTGAAGTTCCCACCGTTGAGCGAGGATTGCGCGTGTTTACCTTCTGTTCGATAGCAATAGCAGGAGGCAATCCCTTGATAAAATCGCACTCGGGCTTGCTCATATTGCCCAAGAATTGGCGTGCATAAGAAGAGAGCGACTCCACATAACGCCTCTGCCCTTCAGCATAAAGCGTGTCGAAAGCCAATGACGACTTACCCGAACCGCTAACGCCAGCAATGGCAATGAACTTATTTCTAGGAATGTTAAGGCTAATGTTTTTAAGGTTGTTTACCCTTACGCCCTTTAATTCTATATGTTTATCCATAAATGCTAATCTTATTTGAACAAGCAAAGTTACTGCTTTTCTCTTATGTTAGGAAATCAAGTGGCTTAAAAATTCATGCATTCACGAAGTGCATAGCGTAAACAGGTAACTGCTTTTCATCATTAGAGATGTACAGAGACAAAAAAAGCGACGACCTTCTCAGGCTGCCGCTTCAGATCTTCAATAGGTATTAGTCCTCTTCTAAGGTAAAAAGATTGTTTTCAGGATAACGGATGCAAAGGTAAACTTTTTTTGTCGATTTTCCAAGTATTGACTAACAAATAGATTGTTTTCTACCTTAAAAGAATATTAAATATACCTATTTTTACCCTTTTATGCATAGCTATGCATGCCTCCTAGTATATAATTTACGCCAAAATAGGTCATAAGCACTGTTAGGAAAGCCAACACTATAAACAAATGATAACACATAGCACCATTAAGAGATCTTAACGACCGGTGATGAACTGCAACGGCATAGACCATCAAGGTAATTAAAGCCCACACTTCCTTAGGGTCCCAACTCCAATATTGCCCCCAACTAACGTTTGCCCATATCGCTCCGACGAAAATTCCGATAGATAATGTAACCAGTGCAGGATAAAGAAAAATGTGCGAAAGCACCTGCAAAGCTGCTATTTGCAAGCTATAAGAGTTTGGCACCGACTGCTGTTGTCTACGTTGTTTGTTTATGCCAGCCAAATACAATGCGATGGCACTGATGCCACATACAAATGTTAGCGACAAAAGGGCGTAACTCATCATGATAACACTAACATGCAGACTCAACAAGGGGCTGTTTAATACAGGCATAATATGAGTTATAGCTGGATCCATCTGCGCAATGTGGCTCACAAGCAAGAAAAAGCCACTGAGTAGAAAACCAAAAAGTACAACGATGGGGGCTTTGTGTTGCGTGAAAATGGCAAAAAGCTGAACAAACCAAGCCACAACAAGCATCGTTTCATAACCATTAGACAGGGGTATGGTGCCCGATATCTTCCAGCGAAGCACAAGCAAAAGGGTTAAGCACACAAACGAGAGGCTCATGAAAATTAGGCTTAACCTGTTAACTAGCCTGCTGCCTCTTTGGGTTTGGCATTTAATCGTAGTATTGTCTTCATATTCTGATTTGTCCGCTTGTTGTTTGCGCGAGAGACAATACACCATCCACGCCAACAACAATAATCCTAGCGTAAGGTTAAATACAAACAAAATTGTGGTAAAGGGGATGGAATTGTAAAAACGTTCGGCTCTTGTCTGCGCTAACGACGGAATACTAGCACCACCATTTATCACCTGAAACTTGCGAAGTCCCGTAACAAGTTCTTCCACATGCGCATAATTGTCCACCATCACATCTGTGTTGATTACACTAAACAGTTCGTTGATATACCGACTATGCAACGAATCAACAGAAATTGGCAACTTATCTGTAGGCGCATACCATCTAATATTTCCTTGAACAGTTCTGAATGGAAAAACCTTGAGCAACTTACCTTGTCGTAATTGCAAAATAAGTTGCAAGCGGTCGTCAATCTCGCCAGCCTGTTTGTGAAAGCTATCACTGTTTCCTTGATACAATTCTTCAACGTAAGAAGCAAGGCGATAAGTATTACCCAATTTAAAAAAGTCGTTTGCCGAACAATAATTAGGCAATTGCAAAGTAGTTTTTAGTTCTCCATTCTTTATCTTTATAATGGGTTCGTTGCTCCAGTCGTTTCCCCAAAACACAAATCCTAGAAGCACTTGCTCTGCTGTATAGCCCTTATATGTAGCCTTTCCACATAGTTTTTTGGTAAAATCAATGGCCAAAGTCTGCATCGGACAGATGCGATTGTTATAATTTACATACACCCTACCAAACTTTTCGGCCAAGGGTTTGGGGAAAGTATGAGGCAAATTCTCTGCATTACCATAAGCACCCACCAACAACATACCCACCACTGCGAAAGCTTTACGGATAAGTGGGCTTTTAAGCGACTGCCTAAACGTGCCATTAGGCGCAATAAGCAACCATAACAAGGAAACGAATAATAATATATAACCAACATAGGTAACAGCAATGCCATAAGAATCGCTATTAATGGCAAGAGTACAACCTTTCTGATCGCTGTCGTAGGCACTTTGATAAAGTCGTACACCCTTATAGATTTTAATCTTATTCATGGCCACGAAGGCAGCAACAGTGTCGTTGTCGGCATAAAGGGTGATATGCGATTGATAATCGGCTACGGCCTCTGTGCCCTCATGATTAATAACTTTAAAGGTATCAAGGCGCACGTAAAAAGGCAAGCTACGTGTCTCTTGCTTTTTATCACTCCCTGTAATTACAAATGTGTTTGAGGCTTTGCTCTGGCGAAGATGCATCGTACCTGTATAAGAAAAGGTCTTAGTAAGCCATGCACCACATAATATAACGACCCAAGAAAAATGAAGTAAGAGCAAATACCAACGCCGCATGCGAACACGTACAATGTAAATAATGCTTGTTGAAGCCAATAATGCCCACAGCACCGCAAACCATTGCGACCCATAAATAACGTCATGGGCATCTGCGATGCAATGACTTTTCTCGTAAAAAGTGGCGTATCCCATTACGACGACAAGAAGAATATATACGAAGATAATGATTTTCTTGAGCTTTGCCATACAATATAATAGGTGCAACACTATTTGCCCATAGGGCAACAAGTGAAGCACCATTGATAAAAGGTTGTTGTATAAGAGTTTATTTTAGAAATGTTCGAAGAAGAGATAAGCCACATACCCAGCGCAGTGCATCTCTTCTACGAACATTTTTTAATTCTTTTTCTGGCGCTTCTAATCATTCAACGCCAAATTTCAACACTTTGTTATAATTCGTTCGATAATATTTAAAACTTTAACCAGTATAATTGCTCACACATTGCTTCGAATGGAGTGTTCTCCCCATCAAAACCTTAATCGAAAGCTACCCAGGAGAAAGTTTAAAACCCACCAAAAGCACTTTAAAGCGCCATCCTATATTGAGCGAAGGAACTTAACCACGGCGTCGCGATCGGCCTTTTTAAGGCGATAGAACTTCTCAGCCGACTTATAAGCATCGCCATCTTTGCTGTAAGCATGCCACATAATGGCTTCAATTTCATTACGTGCGCGACAGTCGTGCATTCTATCTTCAGCGCCAGTATTGGCTCTAGACAAGCCCCTACCCCATAATGGCGTTGTTCTACACCACGAACCATGAATATCGTTCTTCATTCTAAGCCTGTGTTGAACAAGGTCTGTATAGGGATAGATGGTTTGGTTGGGATATCTTGGTAAACTCAAGTTATGGTTAACCAATATAGCAGGGCGCCACATATCGTCATCTCCCGTCTTCCATTGTGGGCGATGGCAGTGAGCACAGCCAATAGCCATGAACACTTGTTTACCCCTTTGCACAACAGGATTTTGCAAATCGCGAGCACGAGGCACGGCCAGCCCCCTATGCCACACCATATATTGCCAGAAATTATTATCAGTCATCTCAGGCTTAAAGTTGTGATAAGGGTTGTCAAACTGGTTTGTCTTTGGGTCGAGCAATGCTCTTACGGCTGCTTTTATGCCTGCTTCAGTACCATCAGCATAATAAGGCGACTTCGGATCTTTCTTAATTGCGTTGATAACACTTTCTGTTTTCGACATCGCTTCAGCCCAAGCAGACGTTGTATAAAGATAAGGACGGTCTGAACGACTTACGTTAGTGATGTTCCACATAGCATTTGCGCCTGGACCATCTTGAAGTGATGCACGCGTCATGGCATAAGTAAAACGTTTAACCTTCATTGTTCCATCGGCCAAACGATAGTAGGCGCCATTAGATTTACCCAATGTTGGGTCGCCAGCCCAATCGTTCTTGTCCTTATTCCACATCAATGGATTAAGCTCCACACCATGACTAGCCTCCAGTTGGTATTGCTTTTTCATTTCCTCATCGGGTATGGCGTCAAGCAATCCTGTACCATAGATACCAATGGTAGACTCCAGTCTAAAAGCAAGATTAGTGGGTTTAGGGTCGGTTCTAAAAGCAGCAATATCGATATTCACCTCTGGATAGATTAGACTATACTTCTCTCCGTCTTCGAATTGCATTTTCAAACCACTTTCCATTGCCGTTACCTCTTTCCACTCGATATGCACACCGCTCTCATCTATTGGAGCAAGGAAAGGAGATGTTGCGTTGGTTTGTGGCATTCCAGTGACTTCACTGATGTAAGGTCCATCATTGCTATTAGCCCCATCAATGGGATGATATATCACAAGCAGATAACCATTGCCACTTTCTTTTGTATTGTAGCTAGTTACTCGTTTTCCATGACCATAACCAGGGTGGCAATCGATGCATTGAGAACGCACGTATGCCGGACCAAGTCCTGTAAGAATTGGCGTTTTACTGAATTGTTGAAACCTATGTTCGAACATATATTCGCCTTTATCAAAAGCTTCAACCAAGTCGGCAGCATCAACAGCTGGCGTTTGGTCTTGGTAACAGGTGCTGCCAGTGTTTTCTGTTGTGCCAAGCTTTCCACCTGGATACCATTCATCGGCAGACATATTACCAACAGCCTGGCCCACGTATTTGTAGTCGTCGTTATCGTTTTCCACTTCAACAACATCGTCTTTCGAGCACGAGACCAAGATGGAACCAAGCAAGGCAACCCCCATAAGCAATTTGTGCGATAACAATTGTTTCATAATGTTTATCTTTTATCCCTAAGGATTATATATAATATGATTTGTTCCGAAGAACTCGTTATATAAAAAAAACACCCTTGAACGTTGTGCCCTTGTGCAAACAACAGGCGCAACGTTCAATTGATGTTTTATATCTCGTTAGTTTTTCAATATCCAAGTACTAGCCTCATTGATGGCGTCATCTAGTTCCCTAACCTTATCCATCGCGTCTTTCACTTGCTTATGGCCAGGATTTTTAACAAAAGGAATACCGCTGTCTTGGCATTTCTTCAACTGGTCGAGAGCTGCTTTCAGCTTAGCTTGCAGGCTATTAGCCATTTCTGGATTATATTTAGCCAAGTAAGCCATGATAGAAGCATCAGTATAATTAGGCTGATTGATATTACCATATAGCGCATTTTGTATGCTCATAATGTTGTCGTAGAAGTCGGTAAAAGAGTTATAGCTATATGGCGACTCGATATAATTGGGGTCATCGGCCACTTGTTTACCGTCTTCATCCTCGTGAGTACTCGTTCCATTAGATACCGAAGCGCGATAAGCCTGACCCAATTTCTGCTTGCTCACCTCGGCACAAATACCCGAACAACCAGAAACAAGAATGTCTTCAACCACCTTTCTCCATGTTGCGTAAGTGCTCTTTGCCTCACCTTTTCCTGCCGACAGCATATTTTCGCCAAAGCTTGTGCCAGTTGCAGCCACTGTGGTTTTAAACAAGTCGGGATAAGCTTTCTTGCATTCGTTGATGCGCGCTTTATGAGCAGCACTAGCCTTGTCGCCCAACCACGACACCTCCAGTTGTATACAGCGATCACGTAGGTAAGCAGCAGCTGCTGTAGCAAAGATAAGTTCCTTATCACCTGTTACAGGATTAGCCTTAAATTCTTCAGCAGTTTCCACTGCGTCTTTCTTTAAATTGGCAGCCTTGCGTGGTTGTCCATCGCGAAAGAACACAAATTCGATGCCGTGAAAGCCCTTATTGGCATTGCCCAGTTTGCCAACAGCGTCAATAAAAGCAGTGCCATCCACATTAGAAATTGCAGAAAGTTTGTCAGCATCATTTAGGTCTTCGGCTAAAACACTAAGTTCCAATGGCCACGTATCGATGCTAGGGTCGATCTCAAAATCGCTTGCTGCTCCATAGAGCCATGCTTCGCTCTCCTCCCAATAGGCTCTAGCGCGCTTGTAAGAGTCACAAACTTCGTTTACTTCTGTCTGTGTAATCTCTTCACCTGCGATAGATTTCTTTTTCAATGCGGCTATTTTGTTAAACAACACTTCGGTTTCATTAGCCAGATTGGTGTAAGTTTTACTTACCACATCTTTAACATAGGTATTAGTTAAGGCTTCTAGAGTCTCTTCTTTACTCATCGTTTCAGGTGTGGGTTCTTCTTCGCTGCAAGCAGAAAATCCGCTTAACATAGCAATAGCCATTGCAAAATGCAGAGCATAACTGAAAAATCTTTTCATTGTTTTGTATTTAAAATAATTTGGATTTGATATGTCGTTTAAAGGAAAAATCCTTCATAAGCAACGCCGATGTTTATACTTGGTTCGTTATTATATCCGCTTTTAAACATACGGTTAGAATAGTTGGCCTTGATAACAACTTGTGGAATAGGAAAATAGTTTACGCCAAATGCCACACGTTGGCGAGCTGTATAAGTGTAAACTGGTTGTAATGCCCCGGCCACATGCGAGTCATAGGTTTCGTAACGTGCAAAAAGATAAAATTTCTGATTGTCTTCGCGCATCTTAACAATCTGCGAGAAAAGGTCATATCCTGCTTCTATACCAATAGCATAGGCATTTTTTCCTACGTTTGTTTTATCGTATGGCGAACTCTTCTGCATATTGGCCTTAGCCACACTCAACCTTTGCGCACCTGATACATAACCGTAATCAGCCTGACCACGTACAATCCAATTATGTTTATTATAAGTAAAGTCGAGTGCTCCTATATAGGTCATCGCTTTAACTCCATCGTAAGGTTTTCCTTTTCCTTCCATTTCATTAGGCGAAGTGTTGTGCATGGCTTGTCCCATATAACCCGAAACACCCAGTCGTAAACCTGGAATAGAATAGTTATCCACACGAACTACAAAGCCATACTTGTTAGCAGGTTTGAATTCGTAGGCTGAGCCTGCGCCCTTATGCACCCATCCGTCGCGTCCAAACAATAACGCATTCAGTCCGGCAACAACTTGAAACTGGTATTTGAAGTCTTTTAATCTACCCCAAAAAGCAATTCCCGTGTCGTGCCAAGTACTTGGTAAGATGGTGTTTTCGCCTTCTGGGCGATATACAGTGAAGAAGTTTAGGGGTTCATGGTGTGCGTTATTCAGACCAACGGGTACAACAAAGTGACCGAGTTTAACGTTTGCCCACTTCGCAAACGATTTCTGTATCCAGAACTGCTCTAGTTCTACCTCGCCTCCTTTTTCTATTTCAGATTCAAACTCTCCGCCCTCATCGGCTTCAATCTCAACAGCACTACCAGTTCCAGTGTGTTCAAACTCGATTTCTGTGCCAAGACTCCAACCCTTTCCGAAGTCATAGCCCAAATAAATTACAGCATGCGGAATATCAAACCGCCCATTGCTAGGGTCTTTGGCATAAAGTTTCGGACGGCGATAGCGAAACTGATTGTCGCTATAAAAGTTGCGTGAGTACGCCACTTCTCCATAACCACCAATACTTAAGCGGTTTCCTTTTACATGATTCATCACACTGTCGGCTGCATTAACCTGTGCTTGCACCGTAGAAATCGAACAAGCAGCGATTAAAGTTAAGAGCGCTGTGATAGATTTACTCATAACAGTTTTTTGTATTTGGATGTTTTTAGATGTAAGGCGACGCGGATTTCTGGTTACGTTCTTGTCTCCAATGTCCGGTGTTATTATAAGAATTGAATTGGGGATAACCACATACTTGACGATCAAGAGTTGCAATCATCACCGCGCCACCTTAATAATTCGCTGCAAAATTATATTATTTTCGGTTATAAAACAATACTTAAAAGTGGGTAATTCTTTAATCATCAATATTAGGTATGTCGGCCATTCCACCTTTAATTAACCGCATATTACATTATTTAATGCATACAATAAAATACCTATTAGTTATTATTGGCTGTCTCATTTTTTTTTTATTACTTTGCAGATTGTTATAGTGGTAATAATAACGAAAGGTAACATTGGTATGAAAAATCATAAGATGTACGAGCCCGATGATAAGATGATACTTCTTATCAAAGACAATTACAACATCTTGCAGACGCTCAGCGCCTTTGGGATTAGCTTGGGCTTCGGCGACAAAAGCGTGCGCGACGTTTGTGAGACTCAAAACGTTGACACCTATACGTTCCTGGCTGTGGTGAATTTCGCCATAAACGGCTATCGCGACTATGACGATGCCGACAGGCTTTCCATACCCACACTTATCAAATATCTCAAGGCTAGCCACGAATATTTTCTTGATTTCCAACTGCCTTTCATGCGCAAAGCACTCGTTGCTGCATTGGATGAGCAAGACAACCTTGCTAGGCTCATCATCAAGCTATACGACGAGTATGCCCATAGCATTCGTTCGCACATGAAATATGAAGAAAAAATGGTATTCCCCTATGTCGATTCGTTACTAAACAATAAGGCACAAAACAACTATGACATAGAGACATTCTCTAAACACCACGGACAAACAGACGTGAAACTTCGAGAACTCAAAAACATCATCATTAAATATTTGCCTTCAGACGGACTAAGGAACAACCAGCTAACGGCTGTGCTCTACGATATTTATAATAACGAAGAATGGTTGATGCACCACGGCCAAGTGGAAGACGAAATTTTTGTGCCTGCCATTCGTCGCTTGGAAGCTAAGTCGAAACAAAACGACGTTTCGGTAAAGATATCCAACATGATTAACCACACCAGCGAAAACGTAGACAATCTAAGTGAACGCGAAAAGGAAGTTATCATTAGTCTGGTGCAAGGCATGACCAATAAGGAGATTGCCGACCATCTTTGCATTTCTATCAACACGGTTATCACCCATAGAAGAAACATCGCACGCAAGCTACAGATACACTCACCAGCAGGACTTACCATTTATGCCATCGTAAACAATTTGGTTGATATTTCCACTGTAAACCTCTAACCGCTTGCATATGATGAACAATCACCCAGAGATGAAGATGAAAGAACGCCCACGCATTGCCATCGTAGACCCCAACACGTTGGCCATTCTTGGACTAAAACAGATTTTACAAAATGTGTTGCCTATCATACAGGTAGACACCTTCAACTCGTTTAACGAGTTGACAAACGGAAATCCCGAAGCATATTTCCACTATTTTGTAGCAACTAACATTGTGATTGAAAACAGAAATTTCTTTCTCGACCACAAGAATAAAACCATTGTGCTTACAGCTTCTGTTGAACCTAGCAGTCAGATGGCTGGTTTTAACAGTCTTTGCATCAATGTTCCTGAAGAACAACTGGTGCGTTCTATCCTGCAACTTGAGCAATATGCGCATGCACATGGTCGCAATTTGCCACCTCTCCCCCATGCTTTGCAAATGAAAATATTGTCGGATAGGGAAATTGAAGTGCTTGCACTCATAGTTCAAGGTCTAATAAATAAGGAGATTGCCGACCGCTTGAATATTGGTATTACCACTGTTATCACCCATCGCAAGAACATTATGGACAAGCTAGGCATGAAAAGTGTGTCGGCACTTACCATCTATGCGGTTATGCACGGATATGTAGACATCAGTAAGATTTAGCCTTTACCCACCAAAGGTTACGTCGTGTTTTTCATTTTTCCAATAACCATAAATGATAAATCATGTCACAGTGTTTTCAATTCAAACAGTTTACAGTGCATCAAGACCGCTGTGGCATGAAGGTGGGTACGGATGGCGTGTTGCTTGGTGCATGGGCAGAAGGCGGAAAACATATTCTTGACATCGGTACTGGCACAGGACTTATTGCTTTGATGTTGGCGCAACGATGCCCCGAGGCTGAAATAACAGGTGTGGAATTAGACGAGCAAGCTTCCCTACAGGCTCAAGAGAATGTAACTATGTCCGCATTTGCCCTACAAGTGAAGATTGAAAACATGCCCATTCAGCAATTTTCAAAACAACAACTACTACATAGCCATTTTAACGCCATTGTTTCTAACCCACCCTTTTACCATTCACTTAAAAGCAAAAGCAACGAGCGCACAATGGCCCGACATACAGAGACCCTCACTTTTAAAGAACTTTTTCAGGCTGTGAACTTGCTGCTCGCCCCAAATGGCTGTTTTAGTACAGTTATACCAACCGAAGAACTAGACGCATTTATGAGCGAGGCTTATATTTATGGACTGTTTGTTAGCAGACTTGTTATGGTAAAAACAGTGGAAACAAAAAAGCCTAAACGCTGTTTGATTAGCTTTGTGAAACAAAAACCACTACGCTTTAAAACAGAAGAAGTCACCATCAAAAACGCTAAAGGGGAATATACACCTTGGTACGTACAACTAACTGGCGACTTCTACCTAAAATAAAGTTCATTTACTCGCACAATCTAAAAAACAACCGCTTATGCTCACACTTCAAAATAGCCATATTCTAGGCGACAAAGATGCTCAATATTGCCTTATTCAACCAATAGACCAAAACGACGAAAAACTACTAACACAAGAGTTTAACACCATTTGCGAACTTTGCAAAGGTAAAACAATAATGTTAATTGCATTCTTAGTAGACAACTGGATGCACGACTTAACACCCTGGAAAGCACCTGCAGTGTTTGGAAAAACCAATTTTGGAGACAGTGCAACCCAAACATTGAACTATATTTGCGATGACTTGGTGCCCTATTTAAAGACTAATGTGCTGACAAAACCAAAAGAAACTAATTTAATTATTGGGGGCTATTCGCTTGCAGCATTGTTTGCACTATGGGCTGTTACACAGACTAATCTCTTTGATGCCTGCGCTGCAGCCTCACCATCTGTATGGTTTCCCAACTGGACAACTTATGCATCAACTAGGCTTTTTAATGTTGATATCATATATTTGAGCCTAGGAGACACTGAAAACAAAAGCAGAAACCAACATCTGGCTCGTGTTAACAACCATATGGAGGCTCTGGTGAAAATGCTTAAAGATAAAAATTACATCTTCGAATGGAACGAAGGCAACCACTTTGTACAATCAGATGTGCGCACAGCGAAGGCTTTTTCATGGTGCATCAATCAATTGGCTAATAAACAACCCTTAATTTGACATCAAGAACGCCAATATATTGTAAAATATTTAATACAGATTTTAACATTATGAGTAGATTTTTATTCACCAACTTCCCACTCGCTCGCAAATAATCGATTCTCGCGAGGGTTTACCTTTCCAAAATACAAAACCAATTAACCAATGCCAACAAACAGAAATTCCGACGAAACAAATAGTATTTTTGAGCGAAAAATATACTATTTGTAGCAAAATAGCCTGCTATCTCGTACAAAACACACTGCTAACTCCTACTAAACGCAGGGCTAACTCGTGCTAAACGCAGTGCTAACTCGTGCTAAACGCAGTGCTAACTCATGCAAAACGCAGAGCAAAATGATGCAAAATGCAGTTCTAAATGCAGCATTTAGTAGGTTCTAGTGAAGTCTGTTTTCCCAAAAACGATTAAGAAAATCGACTTTTATAAGTAAAAAAGGGGTTTTAAAATGGCTTTTTAGCCACTAAAAGCTATTTTTTGAACGATAAATAATGAGAGGTCTACAGCAAATAGAAAGGCAAAACGGTACAAAATGGAAGTATTGAACTCAATATTGATGTAAAACAAAAAGAAAGAGGAGCGAAATTTGTCAAAAATCAATGCTTTTTAGCAGTTTTTTTCGCTAAAACGAGTCGTTACTGAAAGTGTATTTTGTAAAGTTAAATTACCATTTTTAACAAAAACAGAACGGAAAAATAATTACCCCCTAGAGCTTAACCCACGTTCACTTATTTACGCCAAACAAAGCCATTATAAAAAGTAAAAGGAGAGATAGCCATATACCTTACAGCCATTAGCAGGTGCTAATGATTCAACATCAGTTATTATAAATAAAAATCAACATGAGCAAACCTGAACTACCTTCGAAAACAAAAACACGACAAATAGTCTTAGCGATTTTTCTTCTTAATATACCATTGGTGCGTAAATAGCACATATTGCGCAAATGCCAAACAAATGCATATCAACGAAACCAAAAGAACCAGATGCACATCATCTGAAAAGAAGAAATAACCAGCAAAAAGCCCAGCAGATACTCCGCTTTCCCATCCCAACATATAGGTACTAACAGCCGTTCCACGCTGACAATGTTTGCTTAACTTAATAAAGAAAAGCAAGAAACGTGACCCAATAAGTCCCACCCCCATCCCCACAAGCACGGGCGAAATATAAGTAACAACCATCTGCTTGCGGGTAAGCGTCATCATCAAAGCAGCAGCGATAAGAATAGAACCAGACACAATCTGACTTTTAAGGTCGGCATCGGCAAACGCAAAACGCTCAGCAAGCAAGGCCAAACAAAAACCAACCATCAGCATGGCATAAAACATGGCCGTGTATTGAGTAGATAGAAGAAGGCCTAACGACAAGCAAATTATAAAAAGATTGAGGAAAAGCCACTTAGCTTGGGGCAAGAAAAAACGGTCGCCACTGAACTTCTTCACGCCATCGTCGGGGGTACGGAAGGGGAAATTAACCGTTGCCAACAGAACGAAAGCTGTTAAAGCCAAGATAATGCTTACCCAAAAGGAATTGAAATTGGTGCGAGCAAAGACAATACCAACCATCGGCCCAAGCGACATAGCAAAGCGTGCAAACCACGCAGAAGCATGATTGGCCTCGGTGCGTTGGAAAGACTCACTCTTATCTATTATCAAAGTGCTTGAAAGAATCATCTGCACCAAACCGAAACTAGCACCTAAAGTAACACGAAAAAATAGGAGTAAATAGGAAAGAAGCCATTGCTGTGGTACTTCAACCCCAACAATCCAAATGCCAAGCAACGAGCACACCACGCCCATCATAGCCCAAAGACATACCTTATTGCGACGATAGCGCTGCACAAACCAATTGCAAAATCCACCTAATAAAAACAAACCAACACCATAAGCGCCCATCACCATGCCAACATCTCTATGTGACAAGCTTGTGTCATTATACATCCAAACCGGCAAAATGGGTATGAGCAGATAAACCGACATAGTAATAAGCAAGTTGGCGATGGCCAAAATCCAAAAGTCGGCATGCCAAAGGCTTATGTGTACAGGGGTGTTTTGGGTATCCATAACTACGTTATTAATTAATCACATGAAGTAGAGCAGAAGGGCATACGCACAGGGAAGTAAAACGAAGTCATTACTAAACGTGCCAAGAAACATTAATAAGACTCGTCAGCAGAAGGGAATGTAGATGTCTTTACATCGCCAATATAGGCCTGCACAGCATCAGTCATCTGCTTAGCGATGTTGGCATACTGTCTTAAAAATTTGGGTTTGAAACCTTGAGTTAGCCCAAGCATGTCGGCATAAACAAGAATTTGTCCATCCGTTTCGTTGCCTGCGCCAATGCCAATTGTGGCACACGACACCCGTTTTGTAACCTCGGCAGCCAGCGACGCAGGCACTTTCTCTAGTGTTATGGCAAAACATCCAGCCTCATCAAGCGCAATGGCATCGGTCATCAGCTTTTGGGCCTCGGTCGCCTCTTTAGCTCTAAGTCCATATCCTCCAAATTTATGCACGCTTTGAGGAGTAAGTCCCAAGTGACCAACAACAGGTATACCGATGTCTACCAGCTGTTTGATAGTATCAGCAATTTCAATACCACCTTCCAACTTCAAGGCATCAACACCCGTTTCTTTCATAATGCGCACAGCATTGGCCATAGCCATTTCTTTGGAAACCTGATAAGTACCAAACGGCATGTCGCAAACAACCAATGCGCGTTGCACAGCGCGCGCAACACTTCGAGCATGATATATCATCTCATCGAGCGTAATAGGTAAAGTGTCGACATTGCCAGCCATCACATTAGAAGCCGAATCACCCACCAAGATGCCGTCAATACCAGCACTATCGATAATTGTTGCAGTGGTGAAATCGTATGCTGTGAGCATAGAGATCTTTTCGCCTTGGCGCTTCATCGCCACAAACTTGTTTGCTGTTACCTTTTTAATGTCTGTGTTTAAATAGCCTGCCATTACGTTCTTTCTTTATCAATTAATGGAGTTAGAGACTCGCCCCAACTCCATTCTTACTTTTACAATTGTTAATCCATGGCAAAGTTACGCAATATTATCCACATGAGCAAATTGTGCTTATTAAAGACACGCATATAGTTAGGCCATAAAGCAAATAAAGACTACAACAAACAATCGCTTTATAACTTAATATCAGACACTTGCGATATAACCAATTGCACCTCATCATCGGTCATAGTGGGGTTTAATGGCAAACTAAGTTCTTCGTTGTGTATGCGCTCGGTAATGGGCAAGGAAAGCTGTGCCCAATGTGAATAGCACTGTTGCTTGTGGGGCGGTATAGGATAATGAATAATGGTTTCAATGCCCCGCTGTTGTAACTCCTGCTGCAACTTTTCGCGCTGAGCACACAACACAGGGAAGATATGAAACACGTTGTTGACTAAGTAATCGCGTGTGGGCAGGGTTATGTTTTCGTTACTAATCCCCTCTACATAATGTTGGGCAATAGCCGTACGTCGTTGGTTGTCTTGATCAAGCCACTTAAGTTTCTCGGAAAGCACAGCAGCCTGCACTTCGTCCATCCTGCTGTTTTGTCCAACGTATTGAAAAACGTACTTTTTGTTCGACCCATAGTTGGCTATTGCGCGTATGATCCCTACAAGGACTTCATCATTGGTTGTCACCCCTCCAGCATCACCCAGTGCACCCAAGTTTTTTCCAGGATAGAAACTGTGTGCTGCTGCATGACCAACACTACCAGTTCGTTTATCATTCCACAGGCAACCATGGGCTTGCGCATTGTCTTCTATCACCAAAAGTTCATGCTCGCTGCAAAGAGAAAGTAATTCATTGGTGAACGCACATTTGCCATAAAGATGCACAATGAGCAAAGCTTTGGTACGTGGGCCAACGTGTTTAACCATCTGTTGCGCATCAATTTGAAATGTGTCGAGATGCGGTTCAACCAACACAGGCATCAAACCACTGGATGTTATTGAAATAATTGAAGCTATATAAGTATTTGCTGGCACTAAAACCTCATCGCCTGGGTGCAACACCCCCCTCTCCATGTATGCCTTAAAAATAAGCGAAAGGGCATCTAAACCGTTACCACAAGCCACACAATGCGCTGTACCAATATATTGCGCATAAGCATTTTCGAAGGCTTTAACTTCGTTACCCAACAGATACCAACCACTATCCACCACCCTACTTACAGCAGCTTGCAGTTGCTCGCGGTGTTGTGCAGTGTAACGTTGTAGGTCGAAATACTTTAACATCATATCACGGAAGACTAATACATTATTATATAGACACAGGGAAGCAGATAATAAACACAAACATAAATGTACACGCCAAAGATTAAGGTTGCCATTCGTAGGTGTCGTAACAAACGCCACGCCCACCAAATCCCTCTTTCTGAAAAATAAGCGATGTATTTAACCTCCGGCCTTGGTCTTCAGTAGACTTGCCAAAATCGAAAAAAGATTTGTGAACGAACACTTCGTTGATGAGATAACGAAACAAGAGGTCGAGCGCCCCCACACTTTTACCTTTGGGCGAAGCTGATATGTATTGCACATGCACTACGCGAGGCATGACATAAACCACCGTTCCAGCCACCATCTCTTCACCTAAATAGGCGACATATAGACGTATATGCTGAGGGAATAAGGTAGCCAAAGCCTTAATCTCGGCAAGCGAATGAACAGGACTTACGCCATAGCGCTGTTGTAAATTGGAAGAAAGAACTTCCCAAAAGGTCGCAAAATCATCACTGCTAGCAACGCTTACTCCAAGCCTTTCGGCCTTTCTCAGACAGTCTTTACGCGACTGACTAAAACTAATTTTGTTTTCTTGGGCAATTGTTGAGGAGATTTCTCGAGCCACAAGACGAGCATTACAAATATTGACAAGCGCATAGAGGTCTTCTTCGGCAGGCATTTCATGGTAGATCCATGGCACAGGACGATACACTACGCGTGTTATTCCAGCATTGCGCAACCACAAATTGAGACACACAAACATGTGCATCACCTTTTCTGTTTTAGCCCTTTTATCGGTAATCAGTCCACCATAGGTTAGTCCTCCATGCGAAGTAACACTACCGTCAGCCTCTTTATTTAGTGGTAAAAGAGCCACTAGAGACTGTCTGTCGTAGATTAGCAATGAGAAATCATCGAACCGCTTTTGGTGATAGTCCATATAGTTTCGCAAGAAAAGAAAAGAACCATTTCGGCTTTTACGAACAAAAGCATCCCATTGGGTTTTCATTGCGGGCATATATCTAACAACTTCGTACATTTGAAAGGGAAGATAGGACATTAAACAGGTTTGACTTAAAGCAGAAAATCACTTTTCTTTACCGCGTATATATTGTAGAAAATCGCCGTATTCACGAATATAGTCGTCTTCATTGAAAGCTTCAGATGCTAAAACAAGACAAACGGCCCCTGAAGAGAAGTCGTCAAGTGTACGCCAAGTATCGACATCAATAAGCAAACCTTGGTAAGGATGGTTGAGCAACACCGTTTCATGTTCATCTCCATTGTCCAAAGTAACATGAAAACTACCGCTAAGGGCAACTACTATCTCTTTGCACGATTTATGCGAATGCCCTCCTCTACATTCCCCACTAGGCACATCATATACCCAATAAGCCCGTTCTATCGCAAAGGGTACATCCTTAAACGACTGTGCAACAGTTAGATTACCACGCGGATCGGTAATTTTCTGAAAATTGATTAGGGTTGTATTAAGGTGTTTCATTTTGTTTTAATCAAGTTTTTAAGCATCTGCCATTCGGGTGTAATGGCCAATCTGCGCAAATCACAGGCAATCTTTTCTGCAGTTTGGGCATCCGTTTCGTTCAGTGCTTCTGCCAATTGGCGCAACGTTAGTCTTGTATTTCCAAATAATCCATAGAAGGAAATGAGTCTCTGTTCGTGCAAAGTGGGTAACAGGTGGAGCAAATGTTCAACATAATGCTCCACCTGATGGCTCACCAACTTTGGGTTATCGCCCAAGTTGATTAGAAAGATATGCAACTCCTTAGAGATGTTGTCCATTAACGATTGCCGTACATTTCTTCGTAATACTTCTGATAATCGCCACTTGTTACTTCAGCAATCCATTCTTGGTTGGCCAAATTCCACTCGATGGTCTTCACTATTCCATCAGCAAACATTGTTTCAGGATACCAACCTAATTCGTTCTTTATCTTTGTTGGATCAATGCCATAACGCTGGTCGTGCCCCAAACGGTCGGCCACATAGGTGATGAGTTCTTCATTAATCCAATCGGTACGAATTTCTCCATTAGCATCCAGCTCTTGCTTTTTAAGCACACGGCGCAGATTTTTATCATTATCCATCAGTTCGCGAATGGTTTTGATAACCAGCTTTACAATGTCGATGTTCTTCATTTCGTTATGCCCACCAACATTATACACCTCGCCAACACGTCCTTCGCGCACCACAAGGTCGATGGCTTTACAATGGTCTTCTACATAAAGCCAATCTCTTACGTTCTCACCCTTGCCATAAACAGGAAGCTTCTTACCCTCTAAAATATTATTGATGATTAAGGGAATAAGTTTCTCGGGAAAGTGATACGGACCGTAATTGTTAGAGCAACGTGTGATGCTTACAGGCATGTGATAGGTATCATGATAAGCCAATACAAACATATCCGCGCTAGCTTTTGATGCACTATATGGGCTGTGAGGGCACAAAGGCGTGGTTTCCATGAAATAGCCAGTATCTCCAAGCGAGCCATAAACCTCGTCGGTAGAAACCTGGTGATAACGCTTTCCTGCCTTCCAAGTGGGATAACCAGTTTCGTCTTTGCCTGTAACCCAAGCTTTACGCGCTGCATCAAGCAGGTTTTGAGTGCCAAGAATGTTCACCGATAGAAACAGCTGAGGGTCTTCGATGCTACGGTCTACATGACTTTCTGCAGCGAAGTTAACCACATAATCAATGTCGTTGTCGGCAAAAAGGTCATTAACCAAGTCTCGATCGCGGATATCTCCACGAACAAATACACAACGTTTGTCGTCGATGTCGTTTTTAATCGTACCCAAATTGCCTGCATAAGTAAGCAAATCGAGCACAATAACCTTAATGTCGTCGTTTTGATACTTCTTTTCTAAGAGGTACTTAATGTAATTGGCGCCGATAAAACCGGCTGCTCCTGTTACGAGATAGGTTTTCATACACAAATATATTTATTACTATTTTATTTTGTCTGTTAATGTAATTACTTCACAATCGGTGTACTTCGCTCCGTCGATAGTAAGCCTCACAAGCGTTCGGTCTTTGTGATAACCAGAAATGCCAGCCGCTCCTGGGTTTATATAAAGCATGTTCAACGTTTTGTCGTACTGTATTTTCAATATATGCGAATGCCCTGCAACAAATAAATTAGGCGGACTGGCATAGAGTGTGCTTTGAATTCGAGGGTCATAATGTCCTGGATAACCACCTATATGGGTGAGCAAAACATCTACATCTTCGACTTTAAAGCGCAACCGCTCGCGGTAAAGCCGGCGTAGATCGCCTCCATCGATATTGCCATACACAGCCCTTAGTGGCTTAATGGCTGCCAAACGCATAGACACTTCTAACGAACCGATGTCGCCAGCATGCCATATTTCGTCGCATTCTGCGAAATAGGTCTCATACCTATCATCCCAATAGCCATGAGTGTCGCTCAAAATACCTATTCGCCGCATAACTTAGAATACTTAGCTTGAATGTATTGACCAAGGAAATCGGCTGTCGCAGATATGCCTAAGACAGAGGAGTTAACGCAAAGATGGTACGAAGAGGCGTGTCCCCAAGTCTTTCCCGTATAGAAATCGTAATAAGCAGCTCTACTTTCATCACCTTCGCGCACAATAGAACCTGCTGTTTTCTCATCACATTGGCGACGCTGCATCACACGCTGAATACGATCTTCGATATTTGCTGTAATGAAAAGACTTATAAGCTTAGGAGATTCTCGCAAAATATAGTCGGCACATCTACCAACAAATATACAATTATCAGTTTCGGCAGCTTTAACAATGACTTCACTTTGAAACTTGAACAACTTGTCTTGAGACAGTTCGTTTTGAAACATTTCATTCTCACCGCCAATAAAAGGAAGATGATAGCGAAAAAAACTTTTGCTAAATGCTTTTTGTTCATCGTTACGTTCAAAGAGTCGCTCACACAATCCGCTTTCTTTAGCAGCAAGATTTAGCAACTCTTGGTCGTACATCTTGTAAGCTAAGCGTTGCGCAAGCAAAGCTGCAATTTCCTTACCGCCACTTCCAAGCTGTCTGCCAACTGTTATAATAATATTCGAAGCGTCCATCGCTATTTTGTCTTTTGTTTGTTAATCTTACGCATAAACAAGTACATGATAATTGCTGTTACCAGTGCCGAAATAGTATCTGCAACGGGCATAGAATACCATACACCATCAACACCATAAAGCGTAGGCAATACCAATAGCATCGGAATTAAGAAAACCAACTGGCGAGAGAGCGAAAGAAAAACGCTAACCTTAGCTTTTCCTATACTCTGGAAGAAGTTGGCGACAACCATCTGAAACCCAATAATGGGAAAAGAAACTGTTGTTAATCGCATTGCATGCACCGAAAGGGAAATAAGTGTTTCGTCGGATGTAAAGAGTCTAACGCATTGCTCTGGAAAGAACTGTCCGACAATAAAACCTACTGTAGTGACACACGTACCACAAATAACAGCATATTTCAACACACGCATCATGCGGTCGAACTTCATCGCACCATAATTATAACCCGCAATAGGCTGCATACCCTGATTAACGCCTATGGTTATCATCACAAAAATAAAGGCAATTCGGTTGATGATACCATATGCACCAACCGCCATATCGCCTCCATGATCAACCAAGCTGTTGTTAATGATGATTACAACAAAGCAAGCGCACACGTTCATTGAGAAAGGAGACATACCAATACCAATGATATTTTTCACCAGTTGACTCTTCAATCGATATATTCCGCGCTTAAAATGGATAAATTCAGCCTTATTGCTAAACATCACCACCTGCCAAATCAATGCAAATAGTTGCGAAAGAACAGTGGCATAAGCCGCTCCACGAATACCCAAGCCTAATGGCCAAATAAAAATGGGGTCGAGAATGGCATTGAGAACCACCGTAAAGATGGTCATATACATAGACAACTGAGGCTTTCCAGCAGCACGTTGCAAGGCATTAAGTCCAAAATATAAGTGCGTAATAACGTTTCCGCAAAGAATTATCTCCATGTAGTCTTTGGCATAGGGTAACGTTTGAGCACTTGCTCCGAAGAACATCAAGATCGGATCAAGAAACAACAAGGAGATAATTGAGAAGCTAATACCTGTTATGATATTCAACATAACTGTATTACCAAGAATATTTTGGGCTGCTCCGTAATCTTTTTGTCCCAGTTTTACAGAAAGTAAACTCGACGCTCCCACCCCAACTCCTGCACCGAAAGCAGTAGAAAGGTTCATCAAAGGGAATGTAATGGCCAATCCTGAAATGGCCATGGCACCCACGCCCTGCCCAATAAAGATACTATCAACCATGTTGTAGAGCGACGATGCTGTCATAGCGATAATAGCGGGGACGGCATACCGCATCAGCAATTGCCCTACAGGTTTAGTACCTAACTCAAGTGTAGCTTTCTGATTATCCATTGTTTAATTTCTCTTTCACATGCAAAAGTAATAATTATAGCTGGCTTTCCCAAATTACCCGTACATTTAATTCTTACTATTCTTACAACATCACGCATTGCTTATCTGTAAATTGTGCTGCACTTGACAAGTATATTCTGCTTGATACACAAATAAAATGCTTGATTGGTTTGGTTAAACAGATTAAACAAAATGTGTGTTGTACAGATATGTAATTTATCATCTCCTCACAAATTTCTCTTTTGAAACATAAGATTATGTAGAAAAGCCCGTTACATATTTAAAATTTATGGATTATGAAAAGCATAACGCAAACGTAATTACATTGGTCTCCATAATTCCTGCAGAGCATAATTCAGTTGTTATGATGCAGACAGCACTTAAGTATTTGCCAATAGTGGTGTGAAACATTGGCCAATTATTTTGTAATTATCGCGATTTGCGTTATCTTTGCACCCATATTTCGAAATAAAAACTTTTATTATACCATTTCATGAAACAGTACAAGTTAGTGAACAACGTGCTTGGGTGGCTTGCTTTTTTTATTGCTGCCTTCGTATATTGTTCAACAATCGAACCCACTGCAAGCTTTTGGGACTGTCCTGAGTTTATCACCACAGGCTATAAGTTAGAAATAGGCCACCCGCCTGGTGCTCCTTTCTTCATGCTTACCGCCAATTTGTTCTCGCAATTTGCTAGCGATGTTACACAAGTGGCTAAGATGGTAAACATTATGAGCGCGCTATTAAGTGCCACAACCATCCTATTCCTCTTTTGGACTATCACACATCTTACGCGAAAACTTATCGTTAAGGATTGGGATAGCATGACTCTAAGCAAACTCATTGCCATTCAAGGCTCGGGATTGGTAGGCGCTTTAATCTACACTTTTAGTGATACATTCTGGTTTAGCGCCGTAGAAGGCGAGGTTTATGCCTACTCATCTGCCTTTACAGCTATTGTATTCTGGCTTATTTTGAAATGGGAAGACCATGCCGACGAGCCACATAGCGACAGATGGCTAGTACTTATCATGTATATGACTGGTCTTAGCATTGGTGTTCACTTGCTCAACTTGCTGTGTATTCCTGCCATTGTCTTGGTGTTTGTATATCGCAAGTTCCCCAACATGGAAGTTAAAGGCTCACTGCTTGCCCTCCTTGTATCGTTTATTGTAGTGGCCGCAGTGCTTTATGGCGTTGTTCCTGGTATCATCACCGTTGGTGGATGGTTCGAATTGTTCTTCGTTAACACACTTGGGATGCCTTTCAACACTGGCGAAGTGGTGTATATCATGCTTTTGGTTGGTGCTGTTATTTGGGCTATCTACGAAAGCTACTCGCAGAAAAGCGAGAGAAGAGAAAACATTTCGTTTATCATTGCATTTGGTTTACTAGGTGTTCCGTTCTACGGTTATGGCTGGTCGGCCTTCTTTATCGGCATCATTGTTCTTGGTGTGCTGTATTATGTGCTGAGCTTTAAGCGTAGAAACGAAGCAAAAAAACTGATACCGCTCATCTCTTCAAGAATAAAAAACACGGTTTTGCTTTGTATGTTGATGCTGATGATTGGCTATTCTAGCTATGCGGTTATCGTTATTCGCTCGCTGGCCAATCCTCCAATGGACCAAAACTCGCCTGAAGACATCTTTACTTTGGGCAGCTATCTAAGTCGTGATCAATACGGAGACAGACCTCTGGTGTACGGACAAGCTTTCACTTCTCAAGTGCAGCTCGACCGCGAAGGCGACATGTGCAAACCAAGGACCAACGAAGGCGCACCCATTTATCAGCGCAAAGAAAAAGCTAGCAAAGAAGAAAAAGACTCTTATGTTGTTGTTAGCAGAAAGAATAAGTACGTTTATGCACAGAACATGTTGTTCCCACGTATGTGGAGTCCACTTCATGCGCAATCGTATAACGACTGGTTAGGAGGCATAGATGGCTCAGAAGTGCCTTACGACAGGTGCGGAGAAACATTGATGATAAAGATGCCGAGCCAGATGGACAACATCAGGTTCTTCCTTTCTTATCAATGTAACTTCATGTATTGGCGCTACTTCATGTGGAACTTTGCTGGAAGGCAGAACGATCTACAAGGAAACGGCGAACTGGAACATGGTAACTGGATTTCGGGTATTAGCTTCTTAGACAACGCTCGATTGGGAGATCAAAGTAAGTTGCCCGACGATTTGAAAAACAACAAAGGACACAACGTTTATTATTGTTTGCCTTTGTTGCTTGGTATTATTGGTTTGTTCTGGCAATCGTTTCGCGGACAGCGTGGCATACGACAGTTCTGGGTGGTGTTCTTCCTCTTCTTCATGACAGGATTGGCCATCGTTATCTATCTTAACCAAACGCCATCGCAACCACGCGAACGCGACTATGCCTATGCAGCCTCGTTCTATGCCTTTGCCATTTGGTGCGGTATGGGCGTTGCAGCCATTATCGACTTGCTTAAGAAACGCGTTAAAATAGAAGGCACAATCGTGTCGGCTGTTGTTGCAGCGCTTTGTCTTTTCGTACCCATCCAAATGGCTTCGCAGAACTGGGACGACCACGACCGCAGCCATAGAGATACTTGCCGCGACTTCGGACAAAACTATTTGATGACCCTTCAAGACGAAGGCAATCCCATTATATTCACAAATGGCGACAACGACACGTTCCCCTTGTGGTATAATCAAGAGGTGGAAGGCGTGCGTACAGATGCTCGTGTTTGTAATCTCAGCTACTTGCAAACTGACTGGTACATCGACCAAATGAAGCGTCCTGCATACAATTCGCCTTCTGTTCCCATCTCATGGCCTCGAATTGAGTTCTGCTCGGGAACCAACGAGTATGTTGAGGTGGTTCCGCAAGCCAAAGAACAGCTGATGGAGTTCTACAAAAAATATCCAGATGAAGCCAAAGCCAAATATGGCGACGACCCATTTGAGTTGAAGAATATCCTTAAATACTGGATTCGCTCGAAGGATAAAGATACGCACATCATTCCCTCTGACACCATTTACGTTACTATTGACAAGGAAGCAGTGAAAAAGAGTGGCATGATGATGGCTAGCGACAGCATCCCCGACCGAATGGTGATTTCTCTTAAAGGCAAAAGCGCACTATATAAGGGCGATTTGATGATGCTAGAGATGATTGCTCAATGCAACTGGGTACGCCCGATATACGTGGCTTCTACTGTTGGACAGGACAATTACATGAACCTTGGCGACAATTTCGTACAAGAAGGTTTGGCCAATCGTATTACTCCTTTCACCACTAACAAGCCTGGTGCAAAGAACTTCGATACACAAAAAACCTATAACAATGTGATGAACCGCTACAAATACGGCGGACTGTCACGTAAGGATATCTATATCGACGAGACCATTATGCGTATGTGCTACACGCATCGCAGAATTATGGCCCAGTTGGCATTGCACCTTATCTCTGAAGGCGACAAGCAAAAGGCTAGCAATGTGCTGCAAAAGGCTGAAAAGGAATTACCGCCTTACAATATCCCCTACAACTATATGAACGGAGGATTGGATATTGCACGTGCCTATGCAATGATTGGACAAACGGCCAAAGCTAAAGAAGTGATAAATGCTGTGTGGAGAAATGGCGAACAATACCTTAATTGGTACATGTCGCTCGAAGGCACACGATTTGCCAACTCTATGAACGATTGTATGCTGCAGATGTATATACTGAGGCAAACAGCTGGCATTATGGACCTCGTTGATAAGCAAGAAGCTGCAAAACAAGAGAAAAAACTCAACCTTCTCTTTAAGCATTATCAAGAAAAAGGTGGCACAATGCCCATAGACGACGAACTAGAATAAAAACAATTATAATCCAAGCAGGTACAAGAATAGGCTAAATGGGTGAAACTGGCACTTACCTAATAACACCTAACAACTATTCTTGTACCAGCTTAAAGGTTGAAACGAGCTGTTTGAAAGATGTTAATCGAGCAACCCGCAATATGGTTAAGGTGGCTTTATCCGCATGCTTTGTGGCGTATGGATAAGACTCACCATTCCGTTTACCTCACTTTCGACGATGGCCCGATACCCGAATCAACCCCTTTCATTCTTGATACGTTGGCAAAATATGGAGCACACGCCACCTTCTTTATGGTGGGCGAAAATGTTGAACGCCATCCCGAACTTTACCAACGCATATTAAACGAGGGACACAGGGTGGGAAATCACACCTATAACCACATGGGTGGGGCTAAACACACCGTAAAAACATACACCGAAAATGCCCAGCGGGCCGATGCACTGATTCATTCTAACCTCTTCAGACCGCCACACGGATGGATGCGACTTAGCCAATATGCTTGGCTAAGCAGGCAATATAAGGTGGTGATGTGGGACCTTGTTACACGTGATTATTCAAAGTGGATGACTGCAGAAGATGTTCTGAACAATGTTAAACGCTATGCGCGCAATGGGTCTATCATCACTTTCCACGATTCTCTCAAAAGTATTGATAAACTACACTTTGCCTTACCTCAGGCATTAGAGTGGTTAAAGAGTCAAGGGTATGAGTTTAAAACTTTCGAATGAAATAAAAGCTGAGGCCAAACGCCTCGGCTTTTTTGCTTGTGGCATAGCAAAAGCTGCACCTGTAGACGCAACAACAGCTACAGAAGTGAAGCGATGGCTCGATAACGGCTGCTTTGGAGATATGGCTTATATGAACAACTATACAGATAAGCGCCTTAATCCCAAACTACTTATGCCCGGTCTGAAGTCGATTGTGTGCGTGGCAATGAGCTATGCACCTGCAAAACGCATACCCGAGGGACAATATCAGCTAGCCAGTTATGCTTACGGGCAAGATTATCACGAAGTGGTGAAAGGCAAGTTGCGCCAATTGGCAACTCATTTTGGCTTCGAACCGCATACCGAAGACACTACCTTGGCGTGCTCTTCCTACATCAACGCAACTCCAAAATTTAGGGTATTCTGCGACAGCGCGCCCATTTTAGAACGCTATTGGGCTGTAAAAGCTGGTTTGGGGTGGACAGGCAGAAACCATCAACTTATCATTCCAAAAGCTGGAAGCATGTTTGTTTTGGGCGAACTATTTCTCGACATCGAACTAAATTACGATGAAGAAATGCCCAATCGCTGCGGAACATGCTACAAATGCATTGACATCTGCCCCACAAAGGCCCTGGGAACACCCGAAGAAACAATGGGCAAACAAACCTTCTTGTTTAATGCTGAACGCTGTTTGTCGTACCAAACCATTGAATACCGCGGAGACTTACAGCCCGAAATGGCTAATGCCATGGGCGACACCATTTACGGATGCGACAAATGCCAAACCATTTGTCCGTGGAATGCTCACCCTGTGGCAACAAATATCGTAGAACTATCCCCCAGACCCGAACTCATGAACATGACTCGAGAACAGTGGCACAATCTTACCGAAGACGATTATAAACGACTTTTCAAAGGTAGCGCAGTGAAACGAGCAAAATATGCGGGGCTCATGCGAAATATTAAGGCAGTGGAACAATACCAAAAGCTTCACCGTTTACAAGATAACAAAGGCCAAAATGCCCTAAACAACAATGAGGAGAATAAACAATGAACGATAAACAAGACTTAATTTATACGCAAAAAACGCTTATACACGCGTTTTTCGATGGCTTTACCAACGGCATCATCGACGCCAACAAACTAAATCATAACGAACAACAAACACTGATAAAGGCCTTTCTCAATGTTTACGATAAAATTTCGGAGTACTACGCCGTGGTGATGTTGCCCATATTGGGCATTATCCACCACGATAGCCTAGAACAGTTGCAACACCAACTGGATGCTGTAAGCAGACAAGCGGATGCTGACGTGACACATTATTTTAAAGTGGTGTGCGAGAAACAAGGCACTTACGAGGCCATGGTTAACGATTATAAAGCTAATTTCGAGGCCCTATTAAAGGGTACAACACTGTCAACACAACATTGCGTCTTAAGTAATAAGGATAAATCAGCCTTTTACACAATGACCAATGAGGAACAAAACCTTAGGCTTTTGGTGCGAACCGTGCTGCGTGCCTACAACTGTGCACTTCAAACAAAGTCTGCATTTCAGCAATTTAACCAAGCCACGATTATCAGAATTGTGCTTGATAATGCTGACCTTATGGTTAACAGCAAACCCACTATTGCGCAATTTGTAAACGAGTGTACCGACATTCACGAATTGTTTATCGCACTACTGCATACCACAGAGCGGTATAATGTGGTACAAGAAGAGCTACAATTAGAAATGGAACGACAGATAACAGGTAGCAACTAACAACCCTTACAGCCACACCTCTGCTCAACAATCACCACAAGCCAGGCATTTACTTGTTCTGGCTTGTTGTTTTTAGTAGCTTATTGTCAATAAAGTCTACCCCTTTTTGTGTACAAAAGCCACGAAGAAACAATACGGCAGTATTGGTAAACAAATGATTAACATCGTATTTTTGAAAAAGAGGGTTGCCCAATGTAAGCTTCGACGATAATGCAATGAAATTCAACACAACATTATAGTCAAAAAATGGCACAAAATAACCTTCCTTAATCCCCCTCTGCACAAAGCTGTAAGCCTCTTTATGGTCTTTCTCGCTCTTATTAGTAAGATAATTCATTACGCGAGTGTACTTACTCAATTCGCTAAAAAACAAGGGATTAACACTAGCCATTTCGGCCATATCTCGATTATAGATATAGCAAACAATATCCATCACGTTGTGCGTTTCATCTTCTGCATATCTCTGCGCATCACGTTTTCTTTCCTTATCTTCTCTCATTATGCCATCAAGCAGCAACTCTTCCTTGTTCGAGTAAGTCTCGTATATCGTTCTTTTTTGATATAGCAAGCGTTGTTGCGATGTCGTCCATACGTACATTGCGTATGCCATGCTGCTTAAACGCCTGCATGGCAACGGTCAAGATACGCTCTTTTAAGTGCTTACGGTACTCGGTATATAAATCTTGTTGCTCCATAATTGCCTTATATTATAGCACAAAGGTACAAAAAATATGAAAAAGAAATTTTTGTTTTAAGCCTTTTTTACTACCTTTGTGCTGTTTTCAGCGTATAACGTTTAGCAATTAAATACAACGCTCATTTAATCACACATCATGGAATTGACTTGTTTTATCAACTAATTGTATAGCACAATGTCTTTTCCATATTAACTATTCATGCGAAAATGGTGAAAGTAACCAAAGAAGCGGCGTTAAACTACCACCAAAGTGGACGCCCTGGGAAAATTGAAGTTAGACCCACAAAACCATACCACACGCAAACAGACCTTAGCTTGGCTTATTCGCCTGGCGTGGCTTACCCTTGCTTGGAGATACAAAGCAACCCCGACGATGTTTACAAATACACAGACAAAGGCAATCTTGTGGCTGTTATCAGTAACGGCACTGCTGTTCTAGGATTGGGAGACATCGGTGCAATGAGCGGTAAACCAGTAATGGAAGGTAAGGGTTTGCTCTTTAAAATATATGGCGGTATTGATGTTTTTGATATCGAACTGGCCGAAAAAGATCCAGAAAAGTTCTGCGAAACAGTTGAAAGAATAGCCCCCACCTTTGGAGGTATCAACCTAGAAGATATCAAGGCACCCGAATGTTTCTACATCGAAGAACGACTAAAACGCACGCTCGACATCCCCGTGATGCACGACGACCAGCACGGAACGGCCATTATTTCGGCAGCAGGACTGAAAAACGCACTCGAAGTGGCTGGCAAAAACATTAAGGATGTGCGCATTGTGGTTAATGGCGCAGGAGCTGCTGCCATCAGCTGTACCAAACTTTACCTTGCATTGGGAGCAAAACGAGAGAATGTGGTGATGCTAGATTCAAAAGGTGTTATCACCACCGACCGCGAAAATCTTAACGACCAAAAGGCATTTTTTGCAACCACCCGCCGAGATATTCACACACTTGAAGAGGCTATTAAGGGAGCCGACGTGTTTGTTGGCCTTTCTAAGGGAAACATTCTCACCAAAGATATGGTGCGTTCAATGGCCGATAAGCCCATTGTGTTTGCGTTGGCCAACCCCATTCCTGAAATATCCTACGAAGATGCGATGGCATCGCGCCCCGATGTGCTTATTTCTACGGGGCGTTCGGACTATCCCAACCAAATTAACAACGTCATCGGATTCCCTTATATCTTCCGTGGCGCATTGGATGTTCATGCCACTGCCATTAACGAAGAGATGAAAATGGCTGCTGTGCATGCTATTGCCGACTTGGCCAAACAGCCTGTGCCCGATGTTGTTAACGACATCTATCGCGTTAACAACCTCACATTTGGTCCGCTTTATTTCATCCCAAAACCTGTAGACCCCCGACTCATTACAGAGGTTTCGGCTGCTGTGGCTAAGGCTGCAATAGAAAGTGGGGTGGCCCGAACGAGCATTACCAATTGGGAAGAATACAAAAACAGCCTGATGCAACTGCTTGGACAAGAAACGGTGTTTACAAGAAAACTACACGACACAGCTCGTCTACAGCCTCAACGCGTGGTTTATGCCGAGGGCGGACACCCTTCTATGATGAAAGCTGCAGTGCAAGCTAAGGCAGAAGGCATCTGTTTCCCCATTCTATTGGGAAACCCCGATCGCATTAACCGTCAGGCACAACGATTGAAACTAGACCTCGCTGGAATAGAGATTATTGACATGCGTGCCGATAAAGAGCAAGGTAGACGCGCAACCTACGCTAAACACTTGGCCGAAAAAATGGCGCGCAAGGGATACACCTTCCAAGAGGCCTACGACAAGATGTACGAACGTAACTATTTCGGTATGATGATGGTCGAACGCGGTGATGCTGATGCCTTCATTACTGGCCTTTACACCAAATATTCAAACACCATCAAGGTGGCTACAGAGGTGGTTGGCGTGCGCGAAGGCTACCATACTTTTGGCACAATGCATATCGTTAATTCACAAAAAGGCACGTTCTACATTGCCGACACACTGATAAACCGCCATCCCGATAACAATTACCTCGTAGATATTGCCCGACTGAGCGCCAATACAGTTGAGTTTTTTAATGAGAAACCGGTTATGGCAATGATTAGTTATTCTAACTTTGGTACCGACGAGATAGGCAGTCCGCTTAAAGTTCACGAGGCCGTTGAAGAGCTGCATGCTAATTATCCCAACTTGATTGTTGACGGTGAGATGCAAGTTAACTTTGCCTTAAACAGGGAAATGAGAGACGAAAAATATCCATTCTCTAAGCTTAAAGACAAAGATGTTAACACGCTAGTGTTCCCCAACCTTAGCAGCGCCAACGCAAGCTACAAGTTTTTGCAAGCGCTCGACCCCAAAACAGAGATTGTTGGACCAATACAAATGGGCTTAAACCGTCCCATACACTTTACCGACTTCGAAGCATCGGTTAGAGATATTGTCAATGTAACGGCCGTGGCTGTGGTTGATGCCTGTGTAGACAAAATGAAAAGGGCGGGCAAAACAAAACGATAAACAACGTTGGGGATGATTTTGCCTAATACAGTTGGCTGTTAACGCCTCTAGCACTTAGCATTTAGCTGCTAGTTAGCCGCAGCAGGCTTAATCAACCTTCACACTATCCAAATTAATTCGCGCTATGCCTTTTGCTGTATCAGTAAAGGGCATAGCGCGAATTGTTGTTTATGCTTTGTTTTTGTTCGTTACATACCCATTGTTCATCAATATCATTCATTGTCTACAAGGCTTGTGTACTTTACTTCTGTCCTACCATTGCTTAGTATATATAAATTAGAAATAACCAAGAAAAAAAGAATGTAAAGTTTTTAGTCCAAATTTTAACACAAAAAGAGCCCTCAAAATCCACCAACCATTTACTCGTACACAAATATTCGATTCTCGCGAAGGTTTAATTTACCTGCAAAGTGAGTTTTCTTGCAAAAGTTAACAAAACGACTTTCAGACAAATTAAACCGCTTTTTATACAACTTTTTGTGCTATTTCATACAAAATACAACGCTAAATGCATCAAAACGCAACGCTAAATGCACCAAAACGCAACGCTATCTGCACCAAAACGCGAGGCTAAATGCAGCAAAACGCGAGGTTAAATGCACCAAAACGCAAGACTAAATGCACCGAACTATGCTCCAAACGTGAGCATAAGAGCGAATAAATGATTAAAAAAGGTCGTGTTTAAAGTGCAAAAAGGTGCTAAAATGATGGTATTTTGCTGCTAAAACCACGTTACCGGGATTGAAAAAACTGAGAGAATCCAACAAACTAGAAAGCCTAAATGGTGCTTTTTGCAGGTTGAACAGCCCAAAATGGAGAAAATAATAAATTTGAAATCCCCCAAATAGATCCAAAACACATACTTTTGGGCGATATTTTCCGCTAGAATGAGCGAAAAATAACACGCACTTTGTAAAGTTTTCCAAACAGAATTAACACATTAAGAAGTAGCGGCTGTAGAGAATATAAGCAAAAAGTCTCTATGGTTTAAACATGTCGTTAAGGTACATTGCATAACAGTGGTGAATGGTAATCTAGTTGCGCACACATAAATAAGAAGCTAGGGCTTGTCTCTCACTTGGGTTAACAACACATCAGCAATAGTTTTGGGTATTGCAAACGGCAGTTATGCTTAGGCCACACAAATACCAATCGCATTCAAAAGCAAGAAAGGCGCTACAGAAAACCATCTGTAGCACCTTTCAATATGCGTTTATTGGCAAAGGATTACAAATCCCATCCCACAGCACTAGCACCAAGCACTGCAGCCGAAGAGCCTTCTAGACCGCTAATGAGGAACTTGGCCTTATCTTTGAAAATTTTCAATACATTTTCATCGTAAGCCTTCTTAAGTGGCTTCATCAACAAATCGCCAGCCTTTGTAAGTCCACCGAAGAAAATAAATGCTTCGGGCGAAGAGAAAGCAGCGAAATCAGCGCATGCCTCACCCAGCATTTTACCAGTAAAGGCGTAAACATCTAGTGCCAATTGGTCTCCCTTTTCGGCAGCTAACGAAACGTCGAGCGATGTAATATCCTCAGGTTTCAAATCGCGAAGCACAGAAGGCGTTGTGGTTTTCTCCAAGAATTCTCGTGCCGAACGAGCCACTCCCGTAGCCGAGCAATAGGTTTCCAAACATCCATGACGGCCACAACCGCAGCTACGTCCACCCTCTCTCTTCACGATAACATGACCAAGTTCGCCAGCAAAGCCATCACTTCCATAAATTACTTGTCCGTTAACCACGATACCCGAGCCAACGCCAGTACCCAAAGTAATAACGATAAAATTTTTCAAACCACGTGCCACGCCATAGGTCATCTCACCAATAGCAGCGGCATTAGCGTCGTTGGTAAGCGCAACAGGTATTCCACCCAGCCCTTTAGAGAACATATCAGCCAAAGGCACCACGCCATCGTGTCCCCAAATCAAGTTAGGAGCAAACTCAATCGTACCATTATAGTAGTTGCCGTTAGGTGCACCGATACCCATAGCTTTGATGGTTCCGATACCGCCAACCTGCTCAATAATGATATTCAGAGCCTCAAGCGAAGCGTTAACATAGTCAGCCACATTGGTATAGGCCTGCGTTTTAATGGCAGTTGTAGCCTTAATCTCTCCACGGCTATCAACGATGCCAAATACAGAGTTTGTTCCACCTAGGTCTAAACCAATCACGTACGGTTTCAATTCTTCAAGTACACTCATGTTGTGTTGTATTTTTAGTTTAGTAATAATTGTTCTCTTTTTCAGAGTTTGGCCTCAAAATTTGCTCAAAATAATTGGTATTTTTGCACCACATTTTAGTTTACAAATTCATAATAAGACCTTAATTTAAGCGTTCACAAAGTTATGAAAAATATGGAATAACACAAACTTATAAGTTGAAAATTTGCTCAATCCGCATATTTTTTGCAATTTTGCATTCGTTATGCCCTTACCTTTTCACATAGATATTGTAGACATCGTATTCAAAGGAATACTTATTGGTCTTATCGCCTCTGCCCCAATGGGGCCTGTAGGAGTGCTTTGCGTGCAGCGAACACTTAATAAAGGCAGGTGGTATGGTTTCATCACCGGCATTGGAGCAGCAGTAAGCGATATGATATACGCCTTAGTTACGGGTTATGGCATGAGTTTCATCATGGACCTCATTACTGCTCCGCGTACACTTTTTTCGCTCAAGATTTTGGGAAGCATACTCTTGATGTTTTTTGGGATATACTGTTTCAAGTCTAACCCCACGAAGAAGGTTCATTTTAGCGGTAAAGCAAAGGGTACACTGATACACAATGGCGTAACGGCTTTTCTCGTTACCTTCTCCAATCCGCTCATTATCTTTTTGTTCATGGCCACCTTTGCTCAGTTTGCTTTTGTGGTTCCCAACAAACCGTGGTTAATGGTAGGCGGATACACGGGCATTGTTTTAGGCGCATTGCTTTGGTGGTTTGGTCTTACATGGCTAATCGATAAAGTGCGCGGCAAATTCGACAACGGAGGCATTATTCTTATCAACAAAATTATTGGTAGTGTGGTTATCATCTTCTCGGTGATATTCCTACTAGGCACAATATTCAACCTCTACACTTTCGAATACTGAAACTAGCCCTTCATTCTTTTAGGGCTCTATATATAAAAGGAGTGCTCCACATTCACCCTAGCAAAACTTCATTAAATGTACATCGCCAAACAACTTAGAGAAAAAAGTATAGCCGAATACATATTGTATATGTGGCAAATTGAAGACTTGATACGCGCATACGGCTGTTCGTTGCAACGCATCAGGCACGAATACATTGACAAGTTTGACTATACCGACGAACAAAAAGAAGACATGCTCGATTGGTATGGCAATCTGGTGCGCATGATGAACCAAGAAGGTAAACGCGAACGTGGGCATCTACAAATTAATGCCATCATCGTTAAAGACCTAATGGACCTGCACAACCAGCTGATGCAAAGTGCTAAATTCCCCTTCTATAATGCCGAATACTATAAAGTGCTGCCCTTTATCGTAGAACTTCGCAACAAAGGCGACAAAGATGTAAACGAGGTGGAAACCTGCCTCGATGCCCTTTACGGCGTAATGTTGCTGCGACTGAAGAAAAAAGAGATAACACTCGACACTATGACAGCCATTAAAGAGATTACCACCTTTGTGGGAATGCTGAGCGACTATTATCAAAAGGACAAGACTGAAGGACTTGTTTTTGAAGACGAATAAACAAAATCACCGCATAATGAACATCTTGATTACAGGCTGCAACGGCCAACTGGGAAACGAAATGCAGTTGTTGCAAGCAAAATATGCACAACACACGTGGTTTAACACCGACGTAAACGAACTGGATATAACCGATAAAGACGCCATTGAGCGCTTTGTTGAAGCCAATCATATAGATGGCGTGGTTAACTGTGCCGCCTATACTGCGGTAGACAAAGCCGAAAGCGACCCACTATTAGCAAAAAAATTAAATGCCGACGCCCCAGCATTTCTGGCCGAAGCTGTGGGCAAACAAGGCGGATGGATAGTGCAAGTGTCTACCGATTATGTATTCGATGGCACCAAACACACACCATACGTAGAAACCGACAGCACTTGTCCTAACAGTGTTTACGGACAAACCAAGCTTGAAGGCGAACAAGCCGTAACCAAACTATGCCCCAATGCCATGATTATCAGAACGGCTTGGCTGTATAGCGAATTTGGAAATAACTTCGTGAAAACTATGATTCGCCTTGGAAAAGAACGCGAACAATTGGGTGTTATCTTCGACCAAGTGGGCACACCAACCTACGCTCACGACCTAGCAAGCGTGATTATGACAGCCATTGACAAGGGAATAAAACCTGGTATTTACCATTTCTCGAACGAAGGCGTTACGAGCTGGTACGACTTTACCAAAAGCATACACCGCATTGCAGGAATAAATACTTGCCATGTAATGCCCTTGCATACGGCCGAATACCCCACCCCAGCAAGTCGTCCTGCGTATAGCGTACTAGACAAAACAAAGATTAAAGTGGCTTATAGCATCAATATCCCCCATTGGGAAGAATCGTTGGCCAAATGTATCGCCAAACTTTAATCACGAAATGAACATGGTTAACAGCGTAACGAACTTGTAAACAAACCATCAATATTGTAAACACGTTAACTGATAAACCTGTAAAATTGAATAAGAACATTGTAAAAAATGACTGAAATAGAAAGAAGACGCACCTTTGCCATCATCTCGCACCCCGACGCGGGTAAGACTACTCTCACCGAAAAGTTTTTGCTTTTTGGTGGACAGATACAGGTGGCCGGAGCAGTAAAAAGCAATAAGATAAGAAAGACAGCCACATCCGACTGGATGGACATTGAGAAACAACGTGGTATCTCGGTTTCTACCTCAGTAATGGAATTTGATTACGAGGGATATAAGGTGAATATCCTGGACACACCGGGTCACCAAGATTTTGCAGAAGACACATATCGCACGCTAACAGCCGTTGACTCGGCCATCATCGTTGTGGATTCGGCTAAAGGTGTAGAAACTCAAACACGCAAACTGATGGAAGTTTGCCGAATGAGAAACACGCCAGTGATTATCTTTATCAATAAAATGGACCGCGAAGGTCGCGACCCTTTCGACTTGCTTGACGAACTAGAAGAGGAATTGCAGATTAATGTCAGACCACTATCGTGGCCCATCAATCAAGGCGCACGCTTCAAAGGGGTGTTTAATATCTACGAAAATCAATTGCAATTGTTCACACCCGACAAGCAGCGTGTTACCGAAAAGGTGGAAGTGAATGTAAACAGCGACGAATTAAACGGACATATAGGCGACCAAGATGCCCAAAAACTACGCGACGACTTGGAACTGGTAGATGGTGTTTTCCCTGAATTTGACGTGAACACCTATCGCGAAGGGCGCGTTGCCCCCGTATTCTTTGGTAGTGCCTTAAACAACTTTGGTGTGCAAGAGTTGCTGAATTGTTTCGTTGAAATTGCTCCTAGCCCCAAGCCAACAATGGCCGAGGAGCGCGAAGTGCAACCAACTGAACCCAAGTTTACTGGTTTTATCTTCAAGATAACAGCAAACATCGACCCCAACCACCGCTCGTGTATCGCATTTTGTAAGATATGCAGCGGTAAATTTGAGAGAAACCAACCTTACAGACACGTAAGATTGGATAAAACACTGCGCTTCAGCAGTCCTACTCAATTCATGGCACAACGCAAAAGCACCATAGATGAAGCCTATCCTGGCGACATTATCGGTCTACCCGATAACGGCATCTTCAAAATTGGCGACACGCTTACCGAAGGAGAACTGCTGCACTTCCGCGGTTTGCCATCGTTCTCACCCGAAATGTTCAAATATATCGAGAACGACGACCCAATGAAGGCCAAGCAACTGAATAAAGGTATCGAACAACTAATGGACGAAGGCGTAGCGCAATTGTTTGTGAATCAATTCAACGGACGCAAAATCATTGGCACAGTGGGACAGCTGCAGTTCGAAGTAATCGAATATCGCCTGCAAAATGAATATAACGCCAAGTGTCGTTGGGAACCCGTTCACCTGCATAAAGCCTGCTGGATTGAGTCTGACGACCCCAAAGAGCTAGAGAACTTCAAGAAACGCAAATACCAATATATGGCCAAAGACCGCGAAGGGCGCGATGTATTCTTGGCCGACTCGGGTTATGTACTTAGCATGGCACAGCAAGATTTCGAACATATCAAATTCCATTTCACAAGCGAATTTTAAGTTCCAGCTCTGCGCCAACCACTTTTTAACACACGCCACACGTGGCATATTTAGCCAAACATGTGCGCAATGTAAAAAGAAAATCGTATTTTTGCAATCAAATCGACATTAAACAAAAGGTATATGATAAAAATAACATTTCCGGATGGCTCCATCCGCGAGTACGAAAAAGGCATTACCGGCTTAGAAATAGCAAAAAGCATCTCGCCAGCCTTAGCACGCGACGTGCTTTCGATTGGCGTGAACGGAATCACAACCGAACTTAATCGCCCCATTAACGAAGACGCCACCATCGAGCTTTACAAATGGGAAGACGAAGAAGGTAAGCACACGTTCTGGCATTCGTCGGCCCACTTGCTAGCCGAAGCACTGCAAGCGCTCTACCCTGGCATACAGTTCGGTTTCGGTCCTGCCGTAGAAAATGGTTTCTTCTACGACGTAATGACCAAAGACGGAACACCTATCAGTGAGAATGATTTCCCCAAAATAGAAGAGAAAATGCGCGAATTTGCCAAAAGAGACGAGGCTATTGTGCGCAGAGAAGTTTCGAAAGCCGATGCCCTAAAAGAGTTTAAGGCCGACGGACAAGAATACAAGTGCGAGCATATCGACCTTGATTTGGAAGATGGTACCATCTCTACCTATTCGCAAGGTGAGTTTACCGACCTATGCCGAGGCCCTCACCTCACCTCAACTGGTGCCATCAAGGCAGTTAAACTAACTAGCGTTGCAGGTGCATTCTGGCGTGGTGATGCAGAGAAAGACCAGCTCACACGCATCTACGGCATCACATTCCCGAAGAAAAAGATGCTCGATGAGTATCTCGTTATGCTTGAAGAAGCTAAGAAACGCGACCACCGCAAGATTGGAAAAGAAATGGAACTCTTTATGTTCTCTGAACGAGTGGGTAAAGGTTTGCCTATCTGGCTACCCAAAGGCACAGAACTTCGCCTGCGTCTTCAAGACATGTTGCGCAAGATACAGAAGCGTTACGGTTATCAAGAAGTTATTACACCGCACATCGGCAGCAAAAATCTCTACGTAACTTCGGGGCACTATGCACACTATGGAAAGGATTCGTTCCAACCCATACACACACCCGAAGAAGACGAAGAGTACATGTTGAAACCCATGAACTGCCCCCACCACTGTGAGGTGTTTGCGTGGAAACCTCGTTCTTATAAAGACTTACCACTGCGTATTGCAGAATTTGGCACTGTTTATCGCTACGAAAAGAGTGGCGAATTACACGGTCTAACACGTGTTCGCTCGTTTACACAAGACGACGCACATATTTTCTGCCGTCCCGAACAAGTGAAAAACGAGTTCCTTCGCGTAATGGACATCATCCAAGCTGTATTCAAAATATTCCAATTCGAAAACTTTGAAGCTCAAATTAGCTTGCGCGATCCCAAGAATACGACCAAGTATATCGGTTCGGATGAAGTGTGGGAAGAAAGCGAACAGGCTATTATCGATGCCTGCAAAGAAAAAGGACTCGACGCAAAGATAGAATATGGAGAAGCGGCTTTCTATGGACCAAAGCTCGACTTCATGGTGAAAGATGCTATCGGACGCCGTTGGCAGTTGGGAACAATTCAGGTAGACTACAACCTACCCGAACGTTTTAAACTGGAATATACTGCCGAAGATAACACGAAGAAGACGCCAGTGATGGTTCACCGCGCACCTTTTGGTTCGATGGAACGCTTTAGTGCAGTGCTTATAGAACACACCGCAGGACACTTCCCCTTATGGCTCATCCCCGACCAAGTGGCTATTCTGCCCATCTCAGAGAAGTATAACGACTACGCTCAGCGTGTGGCAAAATACTTAGACAGCGTTGGTGTTCGCGCTACACTAGACATGCGCAACGAAAAAATTGGCCGTAAGATTCGCGACAACGAAATTAAGCGCGTCCCCTACATGATTGTCGTTGGCGAAAAAGAAGCCGCCGAGGGCCTTGTTTCGATGAGAAAGCAAGGCGGTGGCGAACAAGCTACCATGACAATGGAAGAGTTTGCACAACGTATTAACGATGAAGTGGCTAGCCAACTAGCTGCTACAGACATCCACCCAGAGGATTAATAGCAAACCAGAAATATTTTTTGCCAGCGTAAACACCAAACAAAAGGCTGTTTACGCTGGCATTTTATAAAAGGCTCTTTCTAAATTAGCAAGGAAATCATCTGGTTTTCGAACATGATTTCCACAAACTTGTGCAAAATATGCACTTGTTTATTAACAAATAACAAGATAACACAAGCTTTATTTTCGTACAGAAAGTGCATTTACTTAACAACTGTTCGACTATTATCAAGAAAAACAGAACAAAGACACGCTTAATTATGTATAAAATAAGGCGTATGTATAAAATAACCAAGGAATTATTTTGCCTTTTGCTCGAAAAATCGTACTTTTGCAGCCGCTTATCATAATATTGTTGAATGAAGAATGAAAGAATAAAGAACCAGTATCGCATAAACGAGCAGATACGCGCGAAGGAAGTACGCATCGTAAACGAAGGCGGCTCCTCTGTTATGCCCACCCGTCAAGCACTCGATATGGCAAGAAGCCAAGGGGTGGACTTGGTAGAAATATCTCCTAACGCACAACCTCCCGTTTGTCGCATCATTGACTATTCAAAGTTCCTCTATCAGCAAAAGAAGCATGCTAAGGAAATGAAGGCAAAGCAAGTGAAGGTAGAAGTGAAAGAAATAAGATTTGGACCTCAAACCGATGAACACGACTACAACTTCAAACTTAAGCACGCAAAAGAATTTTTGGATGCTGGCAACAAAGTTAGAGCTTACGTTTTCTTCCGTGGCCGCTCAATTCTCTTCAAAGAACAAGGCGAAGTGCTACTTCTGCGTTTTGCGAACGACTTAGAAGAATATGGTAAAGTGGAACAGATGCCTGCTCTAGAAGGCAAAAAAATGTTCCTATACATTGCTCCCAAAAAAGCTGGTGCAGTAAAGAAGAGCCAACAAAAAATGGACCGCGAAAGACGCGAAAGCGAAATGCAGAACGCAGAAGCTGAGACAGAAACTGCAAACACCGATAACGGTCTGTTCGCCAACGCGAAGAATGGTGAAGATGTGCTCAAAAAACTCCAAGCAGAATAATCCAACGCTTGTAGAAGCAGCAACAATAAAGACAAGAACGAGGTGCGTAACGCCGGGTATATGCGTTGCCACCATATATAAATAACAAATAAACAACAAAAAAATGCCAAAAGTAAAGACAAACTCCGGTGCAAAAAAGAGATTTCGTTTCACCGGTACGGGTAAGATTAAAAGAAAACATGCTTACCACAGTCACATCTTGACTAAGAAAACAAAGAAGCAAAAGAGAAACTTGGTACACTCAACGCTAGTTGATCGTACGGACATGAAGCAGGTACGCGACTTGCTTTGCTTGCGTTAAACATTAGTCAAACATTTTTAAGTTAAGAAGAAAGTATGCCAAGATCAGTCAATCATGTTGCTTCTAAAGCAAAAAGAACTAGAATTTTAAAGCTTACAAAAGGCTACTATGGTGCCAGAAAGAATGTTTGGACTGTAGCTAAAAACACCTGGGAAAAAGGTCTTACCTACGCCTACCGCGACCGTCGCAACAAGAAACGTACATTCCGCGCTCTGTGGATTCAACGTATTAACGCTGCCGCTCGCCTAGAGAATATGACCTATTCTACACTCATGGGTGCGTTGCACAAAGCAGGTATCGAAATCAACCGTAAGGTTCTTGCCGACCTCGCCGTTAACAATCCCCAAGCTTTCAAAGCTATTGTAGACAAAGTGAAGTAAATATCACGCACAATAAGAAAAGAGGACGCATAAGCATGTGTCCTCTTTTTTTGTCATATTCAACTTAAAGGGAGTCCTATCCCACAGTCATTAAAATTGTTTATATTTTCCAAATATTTATCCAATGCATACACTATTTGTTGCATTGACATTGAAAAATAGCTTACACAGTTGAGTATTAGGAAGATATTTTGTATTTTTGCCCCCGATTACAACATATCACATGAGCAGCAAAATAAGGATTAAGGATATCGCAGAGATGGCAGGCGTGTCGGTTGGAACCGTAGACAGAGTACTTCATAACCGCCCTAACATATCGAAATTTGCCAGAGAGAAGGTGGAAAAGGTATTGGAAAGCATTAATTATCAACCCAACATGTATGCCAGTGCCTTAGCCTACAACAAGTCGTACACGTTTTATCTCGTCGTTCCCCAACACGAGTCGGAAGCCTATTGGGAAGAAATTGAAGAGGGAGCATTAAAGGCTGCTGAGGTTAGACGCGACTTCTACGTTAATGTTGAGATTATATATTACGACCGTTTTAATTCTGAAACTTTCGTAAAACAGGTGAACCATTGCCTAGAACTCAATCCCGACGGCGTTATTGTGGTGCCGTCTCAACTAGATGTAACACGCACTTTCACTGATAAATTGCACGAACGCAACATCCCATTTGTGATGCTCGATTCGTACATGCCCGATCTTCAGCCTCTCTCTTTCTATGGTCAAGATTCGCTAGCCAGTGGATATTTCGCCGCTAAAATGCTCATGATGATTGCCAACAACGAGAAAGAAATATTGATTGTAAAGCAAACCAAAGACGGCAAAGTGGTTAGTAAACAGCAAGAGAACCGCGAAATGGGTTTTAAGACATACATGAACGACCATTTCCCCCATATCAAAATCACCGACGTGAATCTTCCACTTGAGACTGGTAAGCATCGTTATATCGACATCCTTGAAGAGTTCTTTACCCAAAACCCACAAGTGCACCATTGCATCACATTCAATTCTAAAGCGCACATCGTGGGGAATTTTTTACTACAAACCAACAGACATAACGTGCAGATAATGGGTTACGACATGGTGGGTAAGAACGCCGAGTGCCTTAAACAAGGAAGCATCTCATTTCTTATTGCTCAACACGCTTACATGCAGGGTTATGCTTGCGTAGACACATTGTTCCAAGCCATCGTTTTGAAAAAGAAAGTAAGCCCCATTAACTACATGCCCATAGAGCTTCTTACAAAAGAGAACGTGGAGTTTTATCGCCGAACACAACTCTAACATTGCCATTTGGCGTAACAGATGTGACATTCTAAACTATGTGTCCACACTTCTCATCCCTTTTGAAGCAGAAGTAGGCATTGTAAGGCATGCCAACGATAAAGATTAAAGGCCTCTTGCCTTCTATCGTGCCTCAGTATGCTACCAACAGGCCACTTAACTGCCGCAACTAGCATAACGACAAACGGCAAGCACAACCAACACGCCAAATAAAGGGTAGCCTTCCCCCACCCCAACACCCTTTGTATTTTCACTTAGCTGTGGCAGAACGCCATCGAGCCAAACGCCACATACTTACAACAGGATAACAAAATAATAAGAGACGTGCGCCAATGCCGTCACTTCAAACTTAACAACAGCACATGCACCATATCTCAAACAAGAAAGGACTATTAGCTTTAAGTCCGCTAATCGTCTTTATTGTGATGTATCTCGTCACTTCTATTATAGCGGGCGACTTCAAAAAGATACCCATAACCGTGGCTTTCATGATTTCAAGTATGTATGCCATCGCCACATCCACAGGCAAGCCCCTAGTTGAACGCATCAATGTATTTAGCAAAGGGGCTAGCACCAGCAACATGATGCTTATGCTGTGGATATTCGTTTTGGCTGGAGCTTTTGCCAATTCGGCCAAACAAATGGGTAGCATCGACGCCATGGTGGGCTTCACGCTCAACGCGCTACCAAGCACTTTGCTGCTGCCAGGCATCTTCCTTGCAGCTTGTCTCATATCTCTTTCCATAGGAACCAGCGTTGGAACCATCGTTGCCCTCATACCCATTGCCGTGGGCATAGCCCAAAACACAGGTATCAGTCTTCCGTTAATGACAGGAATAGTGGTGGGCGGCTCGTTTTTTGGCGACAATCTTTCGTTTATTTCCGACACCACCGTAGCCGCAACCAACACACAAGACTGCCGAATGAAAGACAAGTTCTTGGTTAACATCTACATCGTTCTGCCTGCTGCCTTAGCCATTATGGGCATATACACCTTCATAGGCTTTGGTATCGAAAGTTCGCACAGCCTGCCTTCCATTCAATATCTCAACATCTTGCCCTACGTTGTAGTTATTGCTATGGCTGTTTTTGGCATGAACGTGATGGCTGTGCTAACTCTTGGCCTAGCCATGACCGGCATCATTGGCATTTGGAATGGGGCTTACGACCTCTTTGGTTGGTTTCAGTCTATGGGCCAAGGTATTGTTGGCATGGGCGAACTCATCATCATCACCATGCTAGCAGGAGGTCTGCTCGAGATTATCCGTATGAATGGTGGAGTGGATTATGTTATCAGTAAACTCACAGCCCGCATCAATGGCAAACGAGGAGCAGAAGGAACCATCGCCCTACTCGTTGCTTTGGTAGACCTTTGCACGGCTAACAACACTGTGGCCATACTCACTGTAGGAGGAATAGCCAAAGACATCTCTCAACGTTATGGCGTTGATAGTCGCAAAAGTGCGAGCATTCTCGACACAATGTCATGCTGCATTCAAGGCATAATACCCTACGGCGCACAACTATTAATGGCCGCAGGACTGGCTCAAATCAATCCAGCACACATTGTTCCCTATCTTTATTATCCCTTTGCCATTGGTATTGTAACCATTCTGGCCATTTTTTTCAGATACCCAAAGAAGTATAGCTAACTAAAATGGACGTTATCAAGAGAAACTTTTTCGCACTCTTAAAAGCTGGTGCTTTCGGCGAGACACACAGCGTTGAACCCATGTCGGCCCATAAATGGCGTAAGCTGTTTGCCGTGATAGGGGTTCACGAGGTTGTGCCTTATGCTTGGGCGGGATACAACAAACAACAATTACCTTTCGTGCAACATGTTCCGAAGAATATTATCCACGACCTTCGCAACTGTCAGCACGCTGCTTCTACACACAAATACGATAGCGCCCAACTCTCAAACGGCTTACTTAACAAGCGCCTCAACAACATCCGACACAGCGAGCCGCACGCCATCGACACTTCAATAGAAACTGTACATGTGCTAAACATCATCGTTCACAACATTGAAACAATGCTCAATAAGGGCGTGGTGTTAAGAGGAATTGTGGACTTGGGCATCTACCTCCGCACAATGGGCCATAAAATAGACTTCATTAAACTTGAAAACTGGCTCACTAATCTGCATATCGAGACCCTAGCACAGTTTCAGGGGAGCATTCTTATTCAACTTTTGGGCTTTGATACAGACGAAGTACCCTTCACTCGGCGCGTGATGACCGATGCAAAGAGCGTTACTCTGAAAGCTGTGGAACGCACGGTAAAAGACACGAGCTATAAATGGGACTTTAAACAAAATAAATCGCCCTGGGTGCAGGTTAATTCACAGGCCATAAAACAAAGTATGCGCCGCAGCTTTCACTATCTTCTATACGCGCCAATAGAGACAATTAGCAATCTTACCTATAAATTTGCAAAAAATCTTTCAGAACTAGAAGAATAATGAGAAGATAATGTGCGCACTCTGATGACTTTTTGTAACTTTGCATTCATGAAGAAATTACTTATCATTTTAGCGTGCACATTAAGCCCGTTCTTAGCTAAAGCACAAGACGGCTACTACATACAATGCGAAGACACTTGCAACCACATTCACGGCATAGACATTAGCCACTACCAAGGACAAGTGTTTTGGGAGGTCATCGGCGAAAATTCTAAGATGGCTTACGTATATATTAAAGCTACTGAAGGAGGCGACCGCATCGACCCTAGATACGAACGCAACATCGAATTGGCACATCAATATGGGCTTAAAGTGGGCTCGTACCACTTTTTTAGGCCTAAAACAAACCTCAAAAAGCAACTTGATAACTTCATGATGCAATGCAGACCCGCTGACCAAGACCTCATCCCTATGATTGATGTCGAAACAAAAAGTGGACTGTCTACTCCCGAATTCTGCGACTCGCTTACCAAGTTTATCGCACTTGTAGAAGAAGCCTATAAACAAAAACCACTAATTTACACCTTTACCAACTTCTACAACGCCCACATGCAAGGCGTGGTAGACGGATATCCATTGATGATTGCCCAGTACAACGGCATCGAACCCGAACTAAAAGACGGTCGTGACATCACCATGTGGCAATACACCGGAAAGGGAAGAATTAACGGAATCAATGGACTTGTAGATAAAAGTAGATTTCTTAATAATCATGGTTTACGCGAAATAAGATTTCACCATTAACCAATTATCCCTAATCAAAGATAAAAAGAGAACAATATGGCAATGATTAAATGTCCAGAGTGCGGTCGCGAGATTAGTGACAGAGCACAAACTTGTCCCTCGTGTGGAGTAAGAATCGAAAACGAAGTGACAAAATGTACCGTTTGTGGCGACGTTTATTTTAAAGACCAAGCCGAATGCCCACATTGTCACCATCGCACGGCTAACGACTTGAATACGTATAACGAACATGTAAACAACGACGCGCACTCAGCTACTACTGCTTCTATTGGGAATGCCCACGACACATGCACAACACAACAGCCCCAAAACGAGGGTTATACAGCTCCTAACAACATGGACTCTGTTCAACAGCAACAGAACATGAATACCCACACGCAAAACGTGCAACCACAACAAGGCCAACAGCCTTATAATACCTACCAAGGGCAAAACGCTGCACAACCCGGATACACCACACAACCACAAATGGACGAGGCCAAACAAACGCCTTATGGACAAGTTCCGCCACAGACTCCTCCCCCATCAGCACCACAACAACACAAAAAAAACGCCACAACAATCGCACTCATCGTGGTTATTGCCTTTTTGATTTTTGGTTTTGGTGCTTATTGGTTCATACACTCCTCTAGCGGTAAAGAACAACAGGCATACGAATACGCTCTAAACAGCAACGACCCTGCTGTGCTTGAATCGTATCTCAACAACTATAGAGATGCTGATGCCATGCACCGCGAAAAGATAACCCAGCAGTTGGCACAACTAAAACAGGCCGAATTAGACTGGACCAACTCTGTGGTGAGTGGCTCTAAATCGGCAATGACCGACTTCCTCAACAAGTATCCCAACAGTATTCATAAAGCTGAAGCCGAACGTAAGATTGACTCGCTAGACTGGGTGGTGGCTAAAACAGCTAATACTACCGAAGCTTATAACCTCTATATCACCGAACATCCCAACGGCGACTATATAGACGAGGCCAACAATAGCCTGAATGTGGCCAAAGCTAAGACTGTTACGCCCAAAGAAAAGGAAATGTTAGCCTTGGTTTTCCGCAGCATGTTCCGTAGTATTAACGACCGCGACGACGAGGCGCTGACCTCTAATTTCAGCGATTTACTTAGCTCGTTCTTGGGTAAGAGCAACGCTTCCAAAAGTGATGTTATTGCTTTCCTCAACAAGATATACAAGGATGATATTATATCAATGGAGTGGAGAGCTAACAACGATATGAAAATATCTAAACGCGAAATTGGTATCGACGAGTATGAATACTCTGTTGACTTCTCGGCTAATCAGAAAATACAACGCGAAGACGAGGATAAAGAAACAGATGCCAACTATCGTATCAAGGCTAAAGTTAATCCTGATGGTAAAATCACCGAACTTAATATGGTGAAAGTGCTGCAATAACTTCTGTTTAATGGCTTAAATATACAAAGCTAAAGCTATTAAGCACAAGCACAAACCCACACATCCATTCTAAATAATATGCCCCGCAATCCTCAATAAGTAGGAATGCGGGGCTTATTTTTTGCCATAATCACTTAATATATGGCATCGCTGCTTGGCGTGCTTCATGCTTTTATTTTCTTTGCGCCAACATTGTGCTATACATTCAATTTATTTTGTAAAATATTAATACCAAAAACACACATCAAAACTGCCCTTAAAAATCACCAAAGTCCAGCTCTACTTCAAATATTCGATTCTCGCAACGGTTTATTCGATGAACGATTGCATTTGCACAAAAATGGATAAACAACCATTTTTTGCTGTCTAAAACTACTAATTGTACATAAATCCGTGTGATTTGCTGCATTTAGCACTGCGTTTTGCTGCAAAATGCGCTTCATTTAGCTGCAAAATGCATTGCGTTTTGTAGCTAAATGCAGTGCTAAATACAGCAAAAAGCAAGACTAAATGTAGCAAAATACAAAGCTAAATGCATCTTTATGCGGTTAAAGGATAAGCTTTAGGTCTTTAGATTACTGAAAAAGCATGTGTTTTATAGGAAAAATATATCTAAACAAGGGCATTTTTGCCTGTAAAACCATTTTTGGGGTGGTTAAAAAAGGCGAGCAGAACACCAAATAGAAAAGCTAAATGGTGCAAAATGCAGGTTCTAACCTAAAAAATGATGTAAAATAAAAATCAGACAGCTAAAAAAAGGGCCTAAATGCGTGCATTTAAGCATTATTTTTCGCTAGAAGGAGCGCTTTTGGAAACACCATTTGTAAAATATTTGTACCACGATTAACAAATCAATTCTGCAGAAAGTTTGTTAGAAGAATAAATGTTCATAACCCATTTTGGAGTTAGATGCACCGCTTTTAATTGCGTGTCATATTGAAAGTATAGGTCAGCCCACTGTTAGGAGATAGGCTATTACCTGTGTTTTGCTTAACTTTGGCGCAACTTAAGGCTCTATTACAAAGAATTATGCCACCTTCTCAGCCCTACCACATGTTAAAAACAAGCCTATCAACAATAAGGCACAACTCTTATTAGGGGTTTCTGTACAACATTGGCGCTACGCCAAGCCCTTAGAAAGATGTTAGAACAAGCTTTCGCCATCAATAATACAAAAGTCATAAGAACCTTTTTTCAATGCACACCATACCCCAAAGAAAAACTTGTATGCAAAAGAAAAAGTGGAGCCGTGCAGAATGAGTGGGCAAACAATCATTCTGCACGGACTGTTAACGTTAGCTCCAAAGCCACACAATGGGCCTTGAACTTAGGCAATACGCTGTTGTAAAAGCGTCATAAGTTCGTCGCGTCTTTCACAACTAAACACATGAATGCGGTTTTCTGTATGCACCACAAGCATTTGGTCTCCATCTTTTACATACGCCTTGTACCTTCCCAACTTGCGATTATAAAACAAACCATAGTGTCCAAAAAAGAAAGATATGCCCCAAAGGCGTAAATCAAAGGCGATATCGTCTTTAATTTCTACCCTGGTTATGCTGTTTAGTGGTATACGCACTTTCCCCATTTGTCGATGAATAACTAAATTTACATCGTTGAGCGTAACTTTACGTATCTGTATGCAAAACGCATAGAGCACCACAGACACACAAGCTACAAAAACAAGCAGATAAGTATAGAAGCGACCAGTGCCCACACCGCTGCGAGCCATACCGCCCATGCAAGCCATAAAAGCACCATGCATCAGTACCATGCCAACAATGGTAGACCCAAGCATAAATTTTGAATAGGGCGAACGAAATGTGTATGTATCCATCATAAAATTGGTAATTAGTTTATTGTTTATAACATGCTTTAGTTTCAAATCTCGCTTAGTTCCAACCAGCGCATACTTTTCTCGTCTAGTTCGTCTTTAAGCACCGGCAAGCGTTTGCTTTTCTCGGTAATCTCCTCCACTGATAAGTCGCCACTCGAAAGCGATTGCTCTATTTCAGCCTGTTCGGCTTCAAGTGCTGCAATATCGTTCTCTAGCTGTTCAAACTCTATTTTCTCCTTATAAGTTAGCTTTCGCTTGGTGTCGTTGCGATAAGTGGGCTTTTCTTTCTTTTCTGTAGGAGTGGCTTTAGCCTCTGTTTGGGAAGCCAGTTGGCTCCACTGGCGATATTGTGTGTAGTTACCAGGAAAGTCTTGCACCTCTCCCTCGCCTTTAAACACCAGCAAGTGGTCTACCACCTTATCCATAAAATAGCGGTCGTGACTAACAATAATTACGCACCCTGGAAAATCTTGTAAGTATTCTTCAAGCACTTGCAGCGTTTTAATGTCTAAGTCGTTGGTGGGTTCGTCAAGCACCAAGAAATTGGGATTGCGCATCAACACCGTGCAAAGGTAAAGTTTACGCTTCTCGCCTCCACTTAACTTGTACACATAATTATATTGTTCTTCGGGCGAGAACATAAAATGCTGTAAGAATTGAGATGCAGAAAGATGACGTCCACCACCCAAATCAACATATTCGGCAATATCGGTAACAATGTCAATCACCTTCTTTTGCTCGTCGAACTGCAAACCTTCTTGTGAGAAATAACCAAATCTAACGGTTTCACCAATATCGAAACGCCCACCGTCTGGTTGCACCTCACCCAGCAACATTTTAATAAACGTAGACTTACCCGTACCGTTGTTGCCCACGATACCCATTTTTTCAAATCGCGCGAAGTTATAATAAAAGTCGCGTAAGATAACTTTCTCGGTCGACCATGCTTTAGAAACATATTGACATTCAAATATTTTAGAGCCAATATAAACGTTGCAGCTCTTAAGTCGTACCTGCCTTTCTTCGATGCGCTGCTTAGCTTTGGCTTCTAGTTCATAAAAAGCGTCTTCGCGATATTTTGCCTTATGTCCTCGCGCTTGTGGCTGCCTGCGCATCCAGTCTAGTTCGCGACGATATAAGTTGTTTGCATGCTGCACCTCGGCACGCGCATTATCCAGCCGTGCTTGTCGCTTTTCCAGATAATAAGCATAACTGCCTTGATAAGTAAAGATGGGGTTATTGTCTAGTTCCACACTCAAGTTGCACACGCGATCAAGAAAGTATCTATCGTGCGTAACCATGAGCAGTGTTTTGTTTCCACGCGAAAGGAAGCCCTCCAACCACTCTATCATCTCCAAGTCAAGGTGGTTAGTAGGTTCGTCTAGAATCAGAAAATCTGGTTCAGTAATAAGCGTATTGGCCAAAGCCACCCGTTTTTGCTGACCTCCACTTAGTTCGCCCATGGGCTGATTAAGGTTTGTAATTTTGAGTTGCGTAAGGATTTGCTTTGCCTTGAGCACCTTTTCTTCGTCGCCATGATGGTTAAAACAAGCGTCAAGCACAGTCTCCTTTGGGTCGAAGTGAGGCGATTGCACCAAGCAAGCCACACGCAGCCCATTACGATAGATAACCTCTCCGCCGTCTTTACCTTCTTCGCCCATCAGGATAGCCAGCAAAGTAGACTTTCCTGTTCCGTTTTGAGCAATGAGACCAACGCGTTGTCCTTCTGCAATAGAGAACGAAATATCTTCAAACAGTACCTTTGCACCAAATCTTTTGGTGAGGTTCTGTACGTCTAGCACAGGTTTTGGATTTGCCATAAGCCTTATTCCGCCTCAATTTTTTTGTTGATTTCGTCGATATAATTCAGCAATTCTTCTCGTCCGATACGTTTTTCCGAACTAGTGACAAAGTAAGGCGGCAACTCTTCCCACGTGTCAGCCAGTTGCTTCATCCATTTTTCAGCATTCTGCTTAGCCTTAACCACACCTAGCTTATCGGCCTTAGTAAACACAATTGTAAAGGGAACGCCACTTTCTCCTAGCCAATCAATAAACTCGCGATCTATTTTTTGCTGCTCGTGTCTTATGTCTATCAGCACAAAGAGATTAACCAATTGTTCGCGTTGAAGAATATAACTAGAAATCATTTGTTGTAATTTCTGTTGCACAGTCTTCGACCTTTTGGCAAACCCATAACCAGGAAGGTCTACCAAGTACCACGAATCGTTGATGATAAAATGATTAATGAGCAATGTTTTACCAGGCGTGGCCGATGTTTTAGCCAAGCCCTTATGGTTGCAAAGCATGTTTATGAGACTAGACTTTCCCACGTTTGAACGTCCAATAAAGGCGTATTCAATTTTGTTGTCTGTGGGGCAAAGCCCTATCGAGGGGGCTGAAAGAGAGAAAGCCGACTTCTTAATATCCATATACTACGTGATGTTTTTTACCTTAATATATAAGGGTGATAAAAGCTTGTGGGATGCATGCTCGTTGCAATCGTTGCTTGGGCACGTTCCAAATATTGATAAATACATTGCGCATGGCCCAACAACAACTTGCCTAGATGGCATGCTACAATTGTTATATCCTTATGCAAAGTTAGTGAAAACAATTGGTATTTATGCTTTTCGGGACGAAAACATCGGGAGATAAATTTACAAATAGTGATACACATCACTACGCAATAGATATAACCCATGACGAGAATAGAAATAAACAATAACGAAAAACACCTAACATTGAAAATTAATCACTAACTTTGTCCTAAATAATACGATTGATATGACCACACAATACATCATTGTAGCAGCCATTATTGCCATTGCCGTTGGCTATGTAGCCTACAAAATATACGAGACTTTTAGCAACACAAACAGCTCTTGTGGGGGTTGTAAGGGTTGTTCTATGAACCCACAACAACAAAAAAATGGGCCAATAAGTAATAAAAAGCCCTCTTGCAACCACAAAATGTAGAAAACATTTGGTATTACGGATTATTATCTATACCTTTGCATCGCATTAAAGAAAAGGGTACCTTGGCCGATCGGTTAGGTAACGGTCTGCAAAACCGTGAAGGGCAGTTCGACTCTGCCAGGTACCTCAATCAAAACGGGATAGTTCTTCAAAGAACTATCCCGTTTTTTTAGCTATAAGTGGCTCTATCTCCTACCATTTGTAAATTTACAAAATGGCCAAAACTTACATTGCACAATGAAAAGGGTGCATTGTATCATATTTCCTAAGATAAAAAAGAATAAGAAAAGAATTAGGTTGCATGCGCCATCTTAAGCATTGCATGCAACCTATTAGGGAAAACGGCTTCACATCCTCCTTGGGCTTTTGAGCCAAACATTCTGAGTTAAATAAAAAAACGAGTAGCAGATGTAAGCAGGTTAAGCGCCATGCGCACTGCTAGCAAGTGCATATTAGCGCACCTTAGCCTTTATCCAAATAAAGCGATGCAGCCCTAACACGTGATAGTGTCTCGGGAGTCATCTGTAAATAACTAGCCACATACACCAGCGGTGCACGTAAAACCACTTGTGGCGACAGCTTACACAACTTAAGATAGCGGTCTTGTGCCGTTTCAAATCGTAACATGTCAGCATGCACTTGCGAAATAATAAGACTCTCTTCCAAAATCTTTCTGAAAAGAATTTGTATGTTCACATTGTGCAAGGCCACCTCTTCCAGTTTGCGTTTGGGCATAGCATAGATGAGTGTAGGCTCAAGAGCTTCCAGTTGCAAGTGGGTGGGTTTCTCCATAAAAAGGCTTTCGATGCACATCACGATGCTGTGTTCCACCCCGATATGCTCGGTTAGTTCCTTGCCATTCTTAAAATAGAACTGGCGCGTAAGGCCACGTTCCACGTAATACACATGTTCGCAAACGTCGCCTTCTTTGAGAATGATTTCCCCCTTAGCAAACTTCATCGGCACCAAGACACTCTCCAAGATATCGAGTTCGTCGTGAGTCATGGTGCTATACTTTCGTGCCAATTCGCGAGCTATGTCGCGAGTTGAATTGTTGAGTTCTTTCATATCTCTGCTCCTTTATAACACTTGCAGTTGGATTTAGTCGAGCTTCAGCACCGCCAAGAAAGCTTTTTGCGGCACTTCCACATTACCAATCTGCTTCATTCGTTTCTTACCTTTCTTCTGTTTTTCCAACAGTTTGCGCTTTCTACTAACGTCTCCTCCATAGCATTTGGCGGTAACGTCTTTTCTAACACACTTAATTGTCTCGCGAGCAACAATCTTTGCACCAATCGCCGCTTGTATAGCGATATCAAATTGTTGCCTTGGTATTAGTTCTTTCAACTTCTCGCACATGCGTCTACCAAAGGTTGAAGCATTGTCGAAGTGTGTAAGTGTAGACAAAGCATCTACAGCTTCGCCATTCAACAGTATATCTAGCTTAACCAATTTCGATGGTCTAAAGCTGTCGATATGATAGTCGAACGATGCATACCCTTTCGAAATAGACTTCAGTTTGTCGTAGAAGTCGATAACGATTTCGCCAAGTGGCAACATAAAATGCAGCTCTACACGATTGCCACTAACATATTCTTGGTTGATTAATTCACCTCGTTTGTCCATACAGAGCTTCATTATTGCACCAATGTAGTTTACGTTGGTGATGATTGACGCTCGGATATAGGGTTCTTCGATATGGTCTATTAACGTTGTATCGGGCAATCCCGAAGGGTTGTGCACCTCGCGTTCGTTACCCAGTTTATCGTAAACCATGTACGAAACGTTGGGCACTGTGGTGATTACATCCATATTAAACTCTCTGTCGAGACGTTCTTGAATAATCTCCATATGGAGTAATCCCAAGAATCCACATCTAAAACCGAAGCCCAAAGCCACTGATGACTCAGGCGAGAAAGTAAGTGAAGCATCGTTCAACTGTAGTTTTTCAAGCGACGCTCTTAAGTTCTCGTACTCAGAAGGCTCAATAGGATAAACACCAGCAAACACCATTGGCTTAACCTCTTGAAAACCTTCGATAGCCGATTGGCATGGTTTATCGCGATGAGTGATGGTATCGCCCACCTTCACCTCTTTGGCATCCTTGATACCACTAATGATATAACCCACCTCGCCAGTATGTAGTTCTTGCTTAGGCACCATGTCCATTTTAAGCACTCCCACTTCATCGGCGACGTATTCCATACCAGTATTAAAGAACTTCACGTTGTCGCCTTTGCGTATAACGCCGTTCAACACTTTAAAATAAGCTATAATTCCCCGGAAAGAGTTGAACACCGAGTCGAAGATTAGCGCCTGTAATGGGGCGTTATCATCACCCGCTGGGTGTGGAACTCGTTCAACTACGGCATTAAGAATGTTTTCAACACCTTCGCCAGTCTTACCCGATGCTCGAAGAATTTCCGACTTATCGCATCCCAAAAGTTCAACAATTTCATCTTCAACTTCCTCTGGCATAGCGCTGGGCATGTCCACTTTGTTGATAACTGGGATAATCTCCAAGTTGTGTTCGATGGCCATATAGAGGTTAGATATGGTTTGCGCTTGTACTCCTTGGGTAGCATCCACAACAAGCAAAGCACCCTCGCAGGCAGCAATGCTTCGTGAAACCTCGTAAGAAAAATCAACGTGTCCCGGGGTGTCGATGAGATTTAGAATGTAATTTTGCCCCTGATACTGATATTCCATCTGTATGGCATGGCTCTTAATGGTGATACCACGCTCTTTTTCCAAGTCCATATCGTCGAGCATTTGCCCACCCGTAACTTGAATGGTTTTAGTAAATTCCAGCATGCGGTCGGCCAAAGTAGACTTCCCGTGGTCAATGTGTGCGATGATGCAGAAGTTTCTTATATGGTTCATTCAGTATAAAGAGGATTTTATTTTTGTGGCAAAGATAAGTATTTTAATCGGTATTTTGACGCTTACGGCTGTATTTTTGCCAAATTATAGCTACCTTTGTACAAAACAAAATAAACAATGAGAAAGATATTCGTCCTATTAATAGGTGCGGCATTGTTTACCGCATGCAACGAAAGTTTGGAAAAACGAGCCCAAAGAGAGGCCAAAGAATACACTGAAAAGTTTTGTCCTACGCCTGTAAGCAACTACACGCGCACTGATAGTGTGGTGTTTTATCCAGAAACAAAAACCTACCACTACTACTGTTCGTTTGTCGATAGGATGGACGATGCTGAGATTATTAACCAGAATAAGCAAGCAATAGACGAGATGTTGCTTAAGGCGATTATCCAATCTACCGAACTGAAGCCTTATAAAGAGGCTGGTTTTAGCTTCGCGTACACTTGTCACTCAGACAAAGACCCGAAGAAAGTGTTATTCGAAGCCAACTATACAAAGAAACAATATTAAAAAAAGGCTAACTAGCGAACTGCTAGTTGGCCTTTTTATTTATCTAGTTGTTAGACACATATACCCATAACTGCACCTAAACTATGCCTCCGTGACTTTGGCTTTTATAGCTATTGCCCAACTATCAACGTGTATTAAACGTGTTCGACATCATTCAATGCCGAACGCAATATATTTTCGGCATTTTCTACACGGGTTCCTGTGGGACTGTCTATATGGTCTAGCGTATAGTTCAATCCCAATTTCTGCCATTTAAATGCACCCATGCCATGATAGGGCAACACTTCTATGCACTTAACATTGTGCAAAGTCTTAACAAAATCGCGTAATCCGTATAGATAAGTGTCGTTATCGGTGATAGTAGGAACAAGTACATGGCGTATCCAAACAGGTGTTTGCAACTGCGAAAGGTAGCGTGCGCAATCTAAAACATTTTCGTTAGCCCATCCCGTGAGTTTCTTATGTTCCTCACTGTCGATGTGTTTGAGGTCGAGTAACACCAAATCGGTGAACGACATCAGTTTGGTAAACTTTGAAAAGAATGGCTCTTCGCGCGTAAATGGTTGTGCTGCGGTGTCTAAGCAAGTGTTAATGCCCAGCGCTTTAGCCTTTTCAAAGAGTTCAAGCATAAAATCTATCTGCAACAACGCTTCTCCCCCACTCACAGTTATACCGCCTTCTTTACCCCAATAGGCACGAAAACGCAACGCCTGTTGCAACAATTCGTCAGCTGTACGCAGGTCGTCGGACTTCATAATCCACGTGTCGGGATTATGACAATAGCGACAACGCATCTTACATCCACTAAGAAAGATGATGAAACGAATGCCTGGTCCATCTACCGAACCAAACGATTCTACAGAATGAATACAAGCTTTACTAAGCGGCTGCTCGGTTTTGGCAGTTGTATCGGTTGACACAAACGTGTTATTGTTTTTCATTTTCTATCCTATCGGGCATCTATGCCCTGATTAATATGTAAGTTCGTGAGTTCATGAGTTTCTGCGTTCATGATTCCATAAATACATAAGTTTGCGAAAACGTTAATTCAAGAGTTCATTAGTTCGTGAGCGTTCTACGTTAACACGCGTGAACTATCAAAATCAAAAACAACATTGTAAGGCTTTTTTGCAAAAGTCCCTCCGTGGCAATACGCGGAGGGACCTGAATATTTGGCCGTAAGCCCTATTGGTTAAGCCAATTTGCAATGAGCTTGACGTGCAATAACATCGAGTTGTTGCTCTTTTGTCAGGTCGATAAACTTCACTGCATATCCACTTACACGGATAGTAAAGTTGGCATACTCCTCTTTCTCGGGGTGTTCCATACAGTCGATGAGCTTCTCTACACCAAAAACGTTCACGTTAAGGTGGTGAGCACCTTGGTCGAAATAACCATCCATCACACCAACAAGCGTATTAACGCGCTCCTCCTCATTATGGCCGAGCGTGCTGGGGGCGATAGTCTGGGTGTTTGAGATACCATCGAGGGCATATTCGTATGGCAACTTGGCCACAGAATTAAGCGAAGCCAGCAATCCATTCTTCTCAGCACCATACGAAGGGTTAGCACCAGGAGCCAAAGGTGCACCATCTAGTCGACCATCGGGCATGTTTCCTGTGAACTTACCATAAACAACGTTCGAGGTAATGGTTAGGATACTGGTTGTGGGCTCGCTCTTACGATAAGTGTGATGCTTACGAATCATATTCATGAAGGTCTTCAACAACCACACTGCAATCTCGTCTGCGCGGTCGTCATCATTGCCATAACGGGGGAAATCTCCTTCCGTTTCGTAATTAACGGGGAAGCCCGTATCATCACGAATGATGTTAACCTTAGCGTATTTGATGGCACAAATAGAGTCAACAACATGACTGAAACCTGCAATACCCGTTGCGAAGGTACGACGAACATCGGTATCGATTAATGCCAATTCTGCTGCTTCGTAGAAATACTTATCGTGCATGTAATGGATAAGGTTAAGCGTATTAACGTAAACACCAACCAACCATTCCATCATATCCATGAAACGAGGCATAAATTCTTCGTAGGTAACAACGTCGCCTTGTATCGGGCGCAATGCAGGACCACATTGCTCCCGCGTCTTTGAGTCTACACCGCCACTGATTGCATAGGTAAGACACTTAGCCAAATTGGCACGCGCACCGAAGAATTGCATCTCTTTTCCAGTCTGTGTGGCCGAAACGCAGCAGCAAATAGAATAGTCGTCACCCCATATTGGGCGCATAACGTCGTCGTTCTCGTATTGAATTGAACTTGTTTTCACCGAAATCTTCGAAGCATAGCGTTTAAAACCTTCGGGCAAACGCGAGCAATAAAGCACAGTGAGGTTAGGTTCTGGAGATGGTCCCATGTTTTCAAGGGTGTGTAGGAAACGGAAATCGTTCTTCGTTACCATCGAACGGCCATCCTGTCCCATGCCAGCCACCTCTAGAGTTGCCCAAACGGGGTCGCCAGAGAACAATTGGTTGTAGGCGGGGATACGTGCAAACTTCACCATGCGGAACTTCATCACCAGATGGTCGATAAGCTCTTGTGCCTCTGCCTCTGTGAGTGTGCCTTCTTTAAAGTCTCTTTGAATATATATATCCAAGAAGGTAGAGATACGTCCAACAGACATTGCCGCACCGTTTTGCGTCTTAATGGCACCCAGGTAACCAAAATAGAGCCATTGAACAGCTTCACGAGCATTGTTAGCAGGCTTCGAAATGTCGTAGCCATAAATCAAAGCCATCTCCTTAAGTTCGTTCAACGCCTTGATTTGCATAGAAATTTCTTCGCGTTGGCGTATGATTTCTTCCGTCATTATGCCACAACCGCAGTTACGTTTATCTTGTTCTTTCTCTTCAATAAGAAAATCTATACCATAAAGAGCAACACGACGATAGTCGCCAACGATACGTCCACGACCATAAGTGTCGGGCAAACCGGTAAGAATGTGGTTATGACGCACCACTTTCATCTCATCAGTGTAAGCATCAAAAACGCCATCGTTGTGTGTTTTGCAGTATTTTGTAAATATTTCGTGTAGTTTTTCAGAGGGCTTATAGCCATAAGTGGTGCAAGCTTGCTCAGCCATATGAATACCGCCATAAGGCATAAAAGCACGTTTTAAAGGCTTATCGGTTTGTATACCCACAACCTTTTCCAAATCTTTTGTACCCTCTCCTATGTACCCAGGGCCATAAGCTGTCATACTAGAAACCACTTCGGTCTCCATATCCAGCACGCCACCCTTTGCACGTTCTTCTTTTTGAAGCACCTGCAACATGCCCCAAAGTTTATTAGTAGCATCAGTTGGTTCGGCTAGAAATTGTTCATCGCCGTCGTAAGGGGTGTAGTTGTTTTGAATAAATTCACGCATATTGACTTCATCAAGCCATTTCTTACCAGTGAAGCCTCTCCACTCTTGTCTCATTTTTATTCGAAAGTTGGTTTAACATACTGTGCTGCAAAGCACAAAACATAGCAAATAATCTGCTCTTGGCTGATTTATGTTGCAAAGTTACGCCGAAAAATAGTACAAAACAATACCAACTTTTGGGTATTATGTATATAAAACAAATTAATATAAAGTTCTTATTTGATAACATGTCCAAAATTACAAATCAAATAAACACCAAATATAGACTATAACCTATCGTCTTAAGACATTTAGGAACAAACAGATAAACAAATGTTAGCAGCATTAGCACATTAACATTAAATGGACAGCAACCAGATGTGGTTTAAATATCTCAATAAAAGGCAAAAAGTAAGTGTTAAAGTATTAAAAATCTTTATATAACGACCTGATAAAACTTCACTTAGTTCTTTGTTTTGTCAGGCCGTTAATTATTTATGACACTTACGTTTAGACTTAAACCTAAAGGTATATGTGTTTTACACCAATTTGAAGCGCACCCGGAAAGTGCGCGTTTCTTCATCCCAGTTGGTGCCCAACATCACAAATTTACCTATCTGTGCTGTTGAACGTACATGTTTTCCTATACACGGACAAGTATCGAAGTCGCCAATACGCACGATACGCACCATATTAGAATAGTCGTCGGGCACTCGAGAGAGGTCGATACCCTCAGGCAAGTTGTACCTATCAACCAATTCATAGGTCACGGGCAAGTCTTCTTCAATCAACTCATTCATACGTTGTTCTATCTCCTTTTCGTCTTGTCGCGTGGGTTTTCTGTTGAGGATGTAACTTATTTTGCTTTTTTTTCGCTCAACATGTGCATTGGTTGATCTGTCGCACTCAAACATTCTAACCATCACTTGATTAAGCAAGTGTTCGGCAGTATGCGCTGGTGGAAACTCATCTTTGTTGTGCAGGCAGGGCAATAATTCATCGTCTTTCATCTTGGTTTTAAGCTTATAAATTCTTCCGCTATAAGGATTAAGTGTCATTGGGAAACATCCGTCGCGCTGAACACGCTCAATGGTTGTTTCACCAGTGAGCAAATCTATCGCGGCAAAGCGTCCTTCTGGCAATTGCAGATAATCGAAAGCATGTCCAGGGATATTTACCTGCACGCTATCGGTGTCGCCTGAGAAGTTTACAACAACCAAAAGCAGTTCGTCTTGCCATTTTCTTAAGAAGGCAAAATGCTTTGTGGGGTTGAATTTGTGTGATAGTGGGTTTACGTACATCAGATCGAAGAATAGTCCCTCGCCCACTGCGCGCTCTCCTTTGGCTATGCGTAGTATATGTTGATACTGTGCATATATGTCGTTTTCGTTTACCGACAGCTGATTGCGATAGAAATAACCGCGATATATTGTGCCAACCGTCCAATAGTCAAAGATGGTTGTTCGTCCGTCTACCCCACTAAATCCTTCGTTGTCCATGCCTGGTTCGCCAAATTCTTGTCCTGCATATATCAGCATAGGATTGCCTTGTAGTAATGCCGAAACTATGAGTGCGGGAATGGCTCGCTGTGCATCTCCACAGAAAAACGAACTTGCAATACGCTGTTCGTCGTGGTTTTCAAGAAAGTAAAGCATGTGATGACTAATATCGTCGAGCGACTGCCATTGATAAGTAATGGCAGAAGCGTTGCACTCTTGGCGCACCACGCTTTTAAGGCAATCGTACATGCCCACCTTATCATAAAGGTAATCGAAGCCCGATTGCACATAGGCTCGATATTGAGAGGGATCGTAAACCTCTCCAATAACGATGGTCTGTGGATAATTATCTTTTAAGATGGACGTGGCATACTTCCAAAAGGCCGTAGGAACCATCTCGACCATGTCGCATCGGAAACCATCCACACCCGTTTCTGCCCAAAACAGCAAAATGTCGACCATTTTCTTCCATGTATTTGGCACTGGAGAGAAATGCTCGCTGCGCCCACCTGCATCACAATAGTCGATACCATAATTCAGCTTCACCGTTTCATACCAGTCGTTTATACCTGGATGATTATCAAAACGGTCGTTTCCTGTGGCCTTAGCTGGCTGTTCATGATAGATATTTCCTGCGCTATCGACGAGCGAAATTGAAGGTTCGAACGGCTTACCCCAACAATAATAGAAGTTGTTGTTAGTAGAAAAGTGTAGGTTCTTGTCGTCTTCAGCGCCTAGGTCAACAACACCATTGGGTTTTGCCACCGACAAATATTGTCGCGCCACGTGGTTGGGTACAAAGTCAATGATTACTTTCATACCACATTGATGCACCCTTTGCACCAAAGCTTTGAACTCATCCATCCTGCGTTCAACATTCACGGCCAAGTCGGGTGCCACGTCATAATAGTCGGTTATGGCATAAGGCGACCCTGCTTTTCCTTTCACCACTGCGCTGTGTTGCTTGGGAATGCCATACGCCGAATAGTCTGTTTGAGAGGCATGACGAATAATGCCTGTAAACCAAATGTGGCTTACGCCCAATTTTTGAATGCGTTGTAGTGTTGCTTCGTCAAAGTCGTTCATCTTTCCACAACCATTTTCGACAATCGTTCCCCACTTTTTATTGGTGAGATTACGATTGCCGAAAAGCCGTGGAAACAACTGATATATGATAATCTTGCTGTTCACGTTGGTTTATATCTTGCAGAAAGGCAGGTCTTTATGGCCAGCCCTTATAATAATTATTCTATGCCGTGTGCCGCAACAGTCTTGTCGATGCGTCCTATCATGCCTTGCAGAGCCTTTCCTGGACCACACTCGGTAAAGTCGTTAGCACCATTTTTAATCATGTTTTGCACACTTGAGGTCCACCTCACCGAGCTCGTAAGCTGTGCAATAAGATTTTTCTTAATCTCTTCGGGTGCCGTGTGTGCCAGACCGTCAACGTTTTGGTAGATGGGGCATTTGGGTTCAGCAAACGAGGTATTCTCAATAGCAGTCTGCAATTCGTCTTTTGCAGGTTGCATCAGTGGCGAATGGAATGCTCCACCCACTTTTAGTGGCAACGCACGCTTAGCACCAGCTTCTTTAAGCATTTCGCAAGCTTTATTAACAGCATCGATATTACCCGAGATAACCAGCTGTCCTGGGCAATTATAGTTGGCTGCAACCACCACATTGTTTTCCGTGCTCACCTGTTGACAAACCTTTTCCACCGTCTCATCGTCCAATCCCACGATGGCAGCCATTGTTCCAGGAGCCACTTCGCAAGCTTTTTGCATTGCCATAGCACGTGCGTAAACCAAACGTAAACCATCTTCAAAACTCAATGCCCCAGCTGCAACAAGTGCAGAAAACTCTCCTAAGCTATGTCCAGCAACCATTGCTGGTTTAAATTCGTCGCCTAAGCAGAGTGCAGAGATAACACTATGCAAGAACACTGCAGGCTGGGTTATCTTTGTTTCCTTCAATTGTTCGTCGGTACCGTTGAACATAATGTCGGTAATACTATAACCAAGAATGTCGTTAGCCTTATCAAACAGTTCCTTTGCCAAAGGATTTGAGTCGTATAGGTCTTTACCCATACCTACGAATTGCGCTCCCTGACCTGGGAAAACGTAAGCTTTCATACCAAATTTAATTTTTTGTTATAATTGATTTTTAACTTTTTATGTCGCGTCTTAGGTGCTATAAACGCAGCTGCCGATGCGATTAGGCGCATGCCGAACAACCATGTTTGTAACGTCGGCGTGTGTTGCGCTCCACCACTTTCAATAAATAGCGCTATATGTGCTATCTAGAACAGACTAAGCCCACCAAAATACATACAACCTAAGCTGCATGCGACGTTCCTAAGAACCCGCCATTTTGCAAAATTAATATATTTCTTCCAACTCTGCAAATTATCAATACTCGATGCTACGTCATCTAACACAAATGTCACTATTCAAAAGTGCACTTTCATTGATTACGTGCAATATCTCAAGAAACAACAGGCTAAGACTGTAAACATCAAGTCGAAGCCTCCTAACTATACAAACAAAAGAACTATTAGTAATACAACGCAAACAAAGTATTGTTTTAAGACGAAGTAATGCATAATTCTGACACTAATACTGAGTGATATTTTGCAACATATCTTTTCTTATTCCCAATGTTAAATCAGATAATATAATTTTACAAAACACTTACACAAATCCGACCCCTTCTAGCGAAAACACATGTTATAAAACATTCTTTTAGCCCCCATTTTCATTGTTTTGCTTTTTATTTTACACGCTTTTTAAGCCAAAAACCATCATTTAGCACCTTTTTGTCTTTCTATTTGCGTAGTTGGTCACCATTTTTACCGTCCCTAAAAGTGGATTTTAGTTGCTAAAAACCCACTATTTAGGTTGTTTTCACCCTCGAAACACATGAGTATTTTACCATTTTTGGGGAGACAAACAGCTCCATATTCTGTAAAAAGCACCATTTAGCATTGTATTTAGCACCACTTAGCATTGCATTTAGCACGAGTTTGCACTGCATTTACTATGAGTTTGCACTGCATTTACTATGAGTTTGCACGCCGTTTTGATGCTTATTGCATCATTTCTTGGTGAAAATATCCTATTTCTTGACACAAAACACCGTTTTTACCTCAGAAAACGCTTTTATCAACATTTAGCATCTAAAACCTACTTTCATCAAAACAAACCCTCGCGAGAATTGAATATTTGCGAACGAGTAGAGAATTGTGAGCAAAAAGGACAGCCACAATGTTAAAATTTACACCGAATATTTTACACCGTACAATCATTATCCAACTGTTACCTCGAATAAAGCAAAAATGAAAATTGAGGGTTCAAAAATCAAACAACCCAAGAAATAAATAATCCCTATTGGTGGGGATTAACCTTTAATTCGTGAAACTTATGCAGAAATAAAATTCTTCACACCACGAATACACGTTTCAATCCTTATTATAACACAATTGGGGCTAAGCCGAAGCATCGACTTACCCCCAATATGCTATATTAACGCGCAAACTAAATACCCATTCGCCCTACAAGAAAGTAAGGCATTTAGGCATCACAAGGATGCGACTAGTAACTACGTGCTATGATTACACGGTACTTAGAAGGCTTCCCGCTCACCATGTCAACACCTTCGGTTTGCTCAAAGCCATAAGGAATACACCTAATAGTGGCTTGAGTATCTTCTTTAATACGAGCCTCGGTCTCTTCTGTTCCATCCCAATGACAGAGGAAGAAACCACCTTCTTTAACACGTTGCTTAAACTCTTCGTAATCATTGCATTCGTAAATGCGAGCATTACGATAGTCGAGCGCCTTCTTAAAGATATTGGCTTGCATATCGTCGAGCACCGAAATAACATGCTCGGCCAAGCCTTCGAAACCGATAGTTTCTTTCTCCAACGTGTCGCGACGCATAATTTCAACAGTGTTGCTTTCAAGGTCGCGTCCGCCCATAACAATGCGAACGGGTACACCTTTCAGCTCGTAATCGGCAAACTTAAAGCCCGGACGCTTGTTGTCGGCATCATCGTACTTCACCGTTATGCCAGCCTTACGCAACTGTTCTACAACAGGTTGCAATTTGTCGGCAATGGCTTGCATCTGCTCACCAGCCTTACCAATGGGGATAATCACCACTTGTATGGGAGCCAATTTGGGCGGAAGCACCAATCCGTTGTCATCAGAGTGGGTCATAATCAATGCACCAATAAGTCGGGTACTAACGCCCCAGCTTGTAGCCCACACATATTCAGCCTTATTTTCCTTGTTAAGGAAAGTAACATCAAACGATTTAGCAAAATTTTGTCCCAGGAAATGGCTTGTTCCGCTTTGTAAAGCCTTACCATCCTGCATCATTGCCTCGATAGTATAAGTATCTAGTGCACCAGCAAAGCGTTCTGTTTCGCTTTTAACACCACAAACAACAGGCACAGCCATCCACTCTTCGGCAAATTTAGCATACACCTCAAGCATCTTCTTTGCTTCGGCTTCGGCCTCTTCACGCGTAGCATGAGCAGTGTGACCTTCTTGCCAAAGGAATTCAGAAGTGCGCAAGAAGGGGCGCGTACGCATCTCCCAACGCATCACGTTGCACCATTGGTTGCACATCAAAGGCAGGTCGCGCCATGATTTAATCCAATTTTTATAAGTGTTCCAGATAATTGTTTCTGACGTTGGACGTATGATTAGTTCTTCTTCCAGTCTTGCCGAGGGGTCTACTTCTACACTGTTGCCTTCTTCAGAAGCACGAAGTCTGTAGTGTGTAACCACTGCACACTCTTTTGCGAAACCCTTAACATGTTCGGCTTCGCGTGAGAAGAACGACTTTGGTATCAATAGTGGGAAGTAAGCGTTTTGCGCGCCCGTCTCCTTAAACATGCGGTCGAGCTGCTGTTGCATTTTCTCCCAGATAGCATAACCATAGGGTTTGATAACCATACAGCCTCTAACGGCGGACTGTTCCGCCAAGTCGGCTTTCACAACCAAGTCGTTAAACCACTGACTATAATTGTCGGAACGCTTGGTTAAATCTTTTAGTTCTATTGCCATTTATTTTTTTGTGTTATTTTTTCAGCCTACAAAGTTACGTTAAAATGCTTAAAGCGCAAAATATTAAACCAAGTTTAGACCTATGCCATAGGTCTGTTATTTTAGAACATCATGCTGGTTTAGTTTTTTCCATGTTTCCAAATATTTATTATCTTGCGCCATAAGATGGTGAAGTTGATGCCTGTTACGAGCAAGAACAAGGCCAAACCAATGCCCAACGTGGATAACACACCCGACGATGGCAAGTTGGGGAAAAGCGTCTCAACAATGTCTATATAATAGCTTCGCATCACAAGCAACAGCAAGAAGCTGGCTATAAGCACGGCCAAATTGAGCGCAAGGGTGAGCAACTGATAGGGCAACACCACTCGAGCCGGACTATATCCAATGAGTAAGAGGTTTTGTAGCTTGGTGGTGTTTTTTTGAACCAGCAAGTATATGCTAAGTAATAGCACATAAAAGCTTAACGCCGAAATAACGATGCCCACGCCCATAACCAAGGTTACCATTAAACGAAGGAAGTAAGTGGTTTTCTCAGCATCGAGATTGCTATCCTCCAACTCATAACCTTGCTGGTCTAAATAAGTGGTTAGGCGTTCGTCGGATGGATTAGCAACATCTAAAATGAGTCTTGTAGGAGGCATCTCATTGCCTGGAGAGAAGTGGTTGTTGCTCCACGCCATAAACTCTTGTGGTACAAGTACGGTGTTCAACTTAGACGAAAAGCCTACGACCTTACCTTTAAAATAACCCTGTGCACCTTTACCTTGTACCACAATATGAAGATCTATCATACCCACGAGTCCCTCGCTTATTTTAGGTAACGAATGGTTTTGAGCAAATCCAAAGTTGTACATGGCAATATAGCTTCGCGGAAGGAGGACAGGCACCAAAGTGTCGCCTGCCACATAGTGCCAATTATCTAACGAAACATCTACAAAACGATTGGGCACACTTTCGAAAAAAAGCTCAGAACTGAGTATCTTCATGCCGTTGATGCCCATTGCGGCCTCGGCCTTATAAGCTGTAGCGGTGAATTGTCCCACGCCCTTAATAAACGGTTGTGCCTGTAACTGAGCAATTTCCTCTTTCGAAAAGCCCGATTGATGGTGTGCTCCTAATGCATTTGCCGCCCCTATTCTTTTACTCACCACTAGATAATCGGCCTTTAAAAAACTGTCGTTGGCAGTGAAAACAGGCAAAATATCGCAATAAAGCTGATAACCAAGCAAAACAATGGTCATGCCAAAGAGATTGGCAAAGAAGAAGCCAACAAATTGTGGCCAACTGATATGCTGTCGTAATAATTTCCAAACCAGTTTCATAGCTTCAGCGTTTTATCGTATAACAAGTGTGGATGCTTACCAATACTTGTAATAATAAGCGTTGCCCCTTGTTGTTTAGCCTCGTCGGCCATAAGTTGTCCAAGTACTTCGGCATTAACATCATCGAGATGACTAATAGGTTCGTCGGCCAAAAGAAAGTCAAAGGGTTGCACTAATGCGCGCAAAGCAGCCACACGCTGCTGTTGTCCGAAAGACATCTGCCCCACCCTCGCGTCTATTTTGTCGGCAATACCCAACTGTTCGAACCATTGGCGTATCTGGGTTTCACTCTTAAAATGAGTGAGTTGGTTTTTCAACTGCACATTTTCTAAAGCAGTAAGCTCGGGAAAGAGTCGCAGCTCTTGAAACAGTTGGCTCACGCAACGCTGGCGAATGTTCACCCATTCGGCAGTAGAAAACATGCAAACATCAGTATTATCAAATCTCACTGTGCCTTGATAATCCTGGCGATAGCCCAAAACATAACTGCAAAAAGTGCTTTTACCATGTCCGCTTGCAGCTTCAACAAGATAGAACTTGCCTTTATCGAAAGTGAGATTGGGTTGCTGCCACACATCCGAATGCAAGTTACCTCGCTGTAGAAAAACATGTGGCGTAACCTGCTCAAAGCTAATTTTGTTCATTATTCCAGTATATAAACAATTGTGTTCACCCCTCCAAGATAGTTTTGCAGTGTGATAAGAGCCTCACCTTTAATGCTTTTAGAGGCAACCAAAGCGTCGATATTAAACACAAGAGCCAAACGTTTGCCCGGTATCTCGTTAGCCAAAGTTGCCTTAACGTTATCACTTGTCGTTGTTAAAACAGGCTGTTGCGAGGGTGAATAAGGTAAAGCATAAAAAAGACTATCGGTCTTTAACCCGAAATAATATTTAAATCTGCCATTATCATACACATAAGCACGGGGGCCAGCATCATAAATGGTAGAACCTGGAGGACAAGAATGTTTCCAATAGCCAATATCCATCAGCCAATTGGTGGCCTTTACTTGCGCTTTCATCGAGAAGTTAGGTTGTACACTGGAGTTTGTATTTGTACACATAACAAAATCCCCATCAACACTGCGGATGATGTTGTCCATATCGATGGCTGTATTTAATGCAGTAAGCATCGTCGATAACACGGGGTTATCTTGCAAAACACCCAATAAGTTTTCACCCTGCATGTTGGCAAAAAGAGTTAATGCAGCAGACGATACAGCCTCATGCACAAACGTTTTACCAATGGTTCGATAGGTATTTGCCACCTTTTTAAGGGCTTTATCAATGGTTTCGTTATACGAAAAAGTTTCGCCTTTCATTAAAAGCGTATTTCCTTCAAAGTGCAAGCCTGCTTTTAACACCACCTGCGACAGGTTGGTACGCTTGGGCAGCCCCAAAGTAAAAGGCAAAGCAACAGTCTCGGGCAGTGCGTCAAGGCGTGCAACAATAGCCACAGAGGCATCGATCGCATCTACCGAAGCTAACAAAGGCGACTGGTTATCGTTTTTCTTTGGGTCACTGGTGAGCAACTTAGCCATGCGCAATTGTAGGTCGGGTTGTACAGCTAGTGGCTGTGGCCCCATTACCAATAAGACATCATCATTAAAACCCACAGCCCACACATTGTTCACCACATAAAAACTGCATCCCTTACGTTCTTTTGCAGCCACGGCATACCCTTTTTTTACCAGTTCATCGAGAGCATCTGCAAGTTTAGAAGCATTGTCAACTTTAGCGCAAAGGCCGAAATTCATATCGGCAGCCTCGAAAAGATAAAGCTTAGCAGAGAGGTCTATTCCACATTCAGCGGGACTATTTGCCTCCCCTATAAATGTTTTCAGAATGTTGTTTAGTCTCAAATCGTTGCCCATTTTAGAGGCATCAATCGCCATAATAGCCATACTGCTTTTGGGTATAGACTGTACGTAGTTGGTTTTCGAACACGAAACCAACAACATAAGCGACAAAACCAACGCTGCTAATATATTCTTCATCTTAATGTTTATTTCCTAAATGCAAGTTGAGCAATCATAGTTGCCGAAAGTGCAGCAGTTTCTGTGCGCAATCGGCTTTTACCAAGCGACACCGAAACATATCCCTGATCCAGGGCCAAGCGCACCTCTTCGAAGGAAAAGTCGCCCTCGGGACCAATTAATATGGTAACATCCTCATCAGCATTTAGTTGTAACAACTCGTTATACAAATCCTTTTTATCAATTTCGTCATAGCAATGGGCAATAAATTTAGCGCCCTTTCTGGGTTGCTTCACAAAACGTTCGAAAGGCAATAAGTCGTTAAGCTGCGGTTTCCACGCCTTTCTGCTTTGTTTAACTGCAGCCACCACAATTTTATCAAGTCTTTCGAGTTTAACATTTCGGCGTTCGGAGAAAGCACAATTGAGCAAGGAAAACTCGTCAAGCCCAATCTCTGTGGCCTTCTCCAGAGTCCATTCCACCCTGTCAATCGATTTTGTTGGCGCCATGCCCACAGCTATTCTGCCACTCCAGGTTTTTTCTTGTGGTAATCGTTCCACAATATTATATAAGCATCTGCTTTTGGTTACGAGAGTGAGTTGTGCTTTAAAGAAGCAGCCTTCACCATCAATCAAAAACACCTCGTCGCCACTTTCCAAGCGCAACACTCTTGAAGCGTGAGAAGCTTCCTCATCGGGCAATTCATTACAATGCGCTGCGTTGGGCACATAGAAATAGCGCGTCTCTTTCATTTTAGCTTGTCTTTCCTTCGTTTTATCTCTTCATTGATTCGCGAAGCCAACTCGTAATTTTCGTGTTTAATGGCTTTAGCGAGTGCCTCTTCAATCAGCTTATCGTCTAAGACATTTATTGGAAGCGATGCTCCCATAGAATTCTTTTTAAAAGGTGTAGCCTGTCGGGCCATCAAAGAAGTCTCAACGTAAATAGGAATATTACCGATTATCGAAAGCAGCACAGCATCACTCGCCCTTAGCTTAGTGGGTTGGAGCGTTAGTGTATTATAAAGCAACACACGATATTGACTATCAACGATATCGTCGATAATGATTTCGAAATTGGCATCTGTGTTGGCGAGTACCATCTGCCACAACACTTCGGGCAAAAGTGTGCTAGTGACAGTGCGAGACTTAAGTCTAAGGGTTAATTGCTCTTTTATTTCCCTCTCACAGGGTATGAGCAATTCCATCGTTTGCTCTTCATCGGTGAGCGACAACAGCCCTAATCGTTCTTCCCCAACAATCTCTGCCACGTTGTTAAATACTAACCTAATTTTGGATTTCATTGTTGGTCTACTCCCTTAGGATGGAAAACAAGAGCAAAAGCCACGCCCACTACAAAGGCATATGCCGCAAAGACATACCAACAGGTTTGCCAATCAGTAACTCCATCCACAGTAAAATGATTTACGATGGCCTGCGCACTCAATGTTCCGACGGTAGAACCAACGCCATTTGTCATCAACATAAAGAGACCCTGAGCACTGGACCGTATGTGAACATCTGTTGACTTATCTACGAACAACGAGCCAGAAATATTGAAGAAGTCGAATGCCACGCCATAAACAATCATCGAAAGTACAAAGAGCCATACCCCACTACCAGGATTACCCAAGCCAAACAGAGCAAAACGCAGCACCCAAGCAAACATGGCAATAAGCATAACGTTCTTTATTCCAAAACGTTTCATAAAGAAAGGAATAAGCAAGATACAACAGGTTTCGCTGAATTGCGACAACGAGATGAGAATATTTGCATGCTGCACACCAAAGGTATTGGCATACTCGGGTATGCTTTCAAAACTTGTGATAAAAGGGTTGGCAAAGCCATTTGTTATTTGAAGACTAACGCCCAACAACATGGAGAAGAAAAAGAAAATAGCCATTTTCTTCTCTTTAAATAAAGAAAAGGCACGTAAGCCCAACTGGTCGGCCACACTTTTACGTTCGGTAGCATCGGATGTGGGACAGGTGGGCAGCGTAAAGCTATATAAGAAAAGAAGAACACTGAAGATTCCAGACACCACAAACTGATTTTGATTGGGCTGGAACCCCATCAAATCTACAAACCACATGGTGCAAATAAAGCCTACGGTGCCAAATACGCGGATAGGAGGGAAATCTTTCACGGTGTCCATTCCTGCCTGGTTAAGCGCGGTATAAGCCACCGAGTTGCTCAGCGCTAAAGTTGGCATGTAGAAAGCCACACTTAAACTATAAAGCGGAAATATCATTGAGCCTGCGAATGTGCCTGCAACAGAACCACCATCAACGGCTTGTCCCATAGCAATAAATCCATAATAAGCCGTGGCAAACATAAAAATAGCCGCCAACAAATGGCACAAACCCATTAACCGTTGGGCAGGCACCCAGCGATCGGCCACTATTCCCATGATGGCTGGCATGAAAATAGACACAATACCCTGCACTGCATAAAACCAACCAATTTGGTCAGCCATACCAATCTTTACAAGGTAAGTTCCCATCGAAGTGAGATAAGCTCCCCAAACTGCAAATTCGAGGAAGTTCATCAAAGACAAGCGTATTTTCAGATTCATGATTACAAGTATTTAGTTCACAAAGTTATGAATTATTGTTGAGATACAATCAGGTCTTACTTCTTTTTTTATTATGAGACGGTTGATAACGAACAATAAATCTGAATTTACAAACAACAGAAGAATATAATGTAAAAATAAGTACCAATAAATTGTAAAATGTAAAATTTTATCATTAATTTTGCAGCACTAGTTGAGCGAGTTTCCAAACGAATTGCCATGGAGTTCGCGCCAGACTCTCGCATCAAAATTAATAATCAATATTAACACACCATGGAAAAACCAAAACATTTATGAAAACTACATTTTTAAAAGGCTCAAAATTCATTGTCTTTGCAATGATGTTTATTGCTGCACTTACCACTTTCACAGCGTGTGGTGGCGACGATGAAGACGAATCTAACACCGTTAAAATTAATGGTCAGGAAACAAAGGTTAACCTTATGAACGCTGTTGAGTTTGGTGAACAAGCCACTATCACACTGTTTATTGCCTCTGTAGACAAAAACGATGTAACTATTCACAACTTAGTCTTCACGCTTCCCACTAAAGAATACGGCAGAACCATCACCGCGAGGGGAAATAATGTTATGGGAACACTTATAAACGGTGGTACTAAATTAAACGCTGGCAGTCAGTTCACGATTAACAAATCTAAGGATGGCGTTTACAAGATTTCGTTCCAGCTAGCACAAACCATAGGAAATAAGACTACAACTATTGCTGGAAGCTACGAAGGAAAGTCGATGACAATTGATCCCGACAAGGAATAATTGCTCAAAAAACTAAACAAAATGTACAATGGTCATATTCTACCTTGCTTTTGCAAGATGGAATATGGCCATTTCACGTATTAAAAGTTGCACCCTTTAGTATTTATCTTTGAACACCTTCCCAAACACAAAACTCTTGCCCATACCCACAACTCCAGACTCTACTTCTTAAAACCAGAAAATGTGCCACAAAAGCTATGATCTTCAATACAAACACTATACCTCTCAGCCTCAACCCCAAAAGTAGATAACAAAAAGGAAGACGCCACCCATAACAACCGCGTAACTAGAAAACAAAAACACCCTCGCTAGAGAATATTATACGCCATTATTTTCATTTCCACGTACCAAAAAGACATACAAGACAAACAAGTCCATAATAGCGTAAGCAATAAATTTCTGCAAAGACATACGTTTAAAGTGTTTAAACCCAAATCGCTCATTACACCACAATGTTTCCAGAATTGTTTTTTGTGTTGTTTCCTAACATCTTTTATCTTTTTGTCGGCATCATGTATGTATTTGCAACTTGACGTAGCCCGCTACGTCTGAGTTACAAAAATAGACAATCTGCTCAACAATAAAACAAAATATTGCTGTTCGGTAAAAGTAAACAGAAAGCTCTGTATCTCTTTATCCATCGGTATTGCAGCCGTTTTACTCATCCAAAGGCTTGGTTTTCAGTTTCAAACTGTAAGTATTATAGAATGCATTTATTTTGAAAAGAAAAGACCTATAACAACCGATAATTCTAAGAAATTATAAGGTTAAGTCTTTTTTAACTAACACAGGCATCCCCCAAAAAGTTTTACTGGACAGCAATAAAAACAAAATCTGTTTAGGCTCTAATGACCGATTGGGGTAAAATGATAAAAAGCTATCCTTGCAATGACAAACAAATAAAACGGGTCAGTCCTAAAACCCAGTTGTAAGCTTCCCCCTCATGCACATAATTTCATAAGCCTATACAGGAAGAACGGAATATCCGTCACTCCCCTAAACTGTGCTCTGAAAGCTTTGACTTTTGCGTTGAAGGATTCGGCATTTGCATTGGTTGCTCTATTGACAAAGAAATTGAGTATGGTATCATAATGAGTCTTAAAGGTGTCAATCACCGTATAAAAGTTGTCTACTCCCAACTTTTCTACCTCGTTAAACCACCTGGCCAACTTTAATCTTGCCGCATCTTTGATGCTTCTGGCATTATAAATATCGGTAAGTTCCATAGCCAGTTCATAAGCCTTCTTGAGTTCAGGGTAGTTTTCAAAGATGATTTCAGCCCTGAGTTTTTGGGATTCCGTCCATTTGGACTTGTGTTTGGTTAATATAAACTTAGCTCTGGCCAGCAGTTGCTTCCGCGTATCTCCGTTGCTGTATCTGAAAGGCCTATAGACCTCGTCTTGCTCCCTGGCCTTTCTTATCTCCTCATTTTCCCTGTCCCTTGCCATCCACCGGTAGGCTATGCGCATGTCGTCCAAAGCATCATAATAGAGTTTCTGCACATGAAATCTGTCACTTGTAATGAGAGCCTTGGGGAACACAGTGCGCGCAATCATCATCATCGAAGAAGACAGGTCGAGTGTTATCTCCTTAACTATATTCCTTTTGGAAGGTTCAATCTTTTCCAAGACGTGGATTACTTCTTCAGCTCTAGTTCCTCTGACCACAGCAACCAGCGTACCCATACCGCCTCTGCCAGCTTTGTTGGTCAGGAAAGTATAGACCTCGCCACTGCTCAAACAGGTTTCGTCGATACTCAAGCGCTCTCCTAGATTATCGGCGAACAGTAGCCACTCTTCTGCATGCGACAACTGTTCCCACTGGCGATAATCGCTGAAGTGTTCCTTGTACTGCGTAGAAAGCTGTTTGCCGTCCACTCCATAGTGAGAGCCGATGCCTGCAATGCTCTCCGCGGTAGACTCAATCCTATTCTTTTAAAAAAGAAACGAACTCAGGGGATAGTTTACTGCCCTCAGCCGTCAGATCATCGTAAGAATAACTGAATATCTCACCCGTGGAACTGTCACGCCATTTTCGAC